>NZ_JAAKEF010000031.1:0-9155 GCF_011039055.1 Adlercreutzia sp. ZJ154 | reverse complement strand
ACCGTCAAATCAAAGACATCATCCGCAACTGCCGGGGCTTTATGAGCTTTGAGGCGCTGAGACGTCGCTGCTTGCTGGTGCTTGGACACAAACGAGAACCCAACAAGCCCATCCCGCTGTTTACAAGAAGTGACAAGAGAAAGGAGGATGCTAACTAGCGAACAACAGGTCAATTGAGATGGGCTCGATGCCTCGGCTTTTCTGAATCTGGTGTTGTTTTGCCAATTTTTGCCTCCATTTTGGGCCCAGCAACACAACTTTCCACAAGAGTTGTGTTGCTTACCTGCCCTGATGTGGGGTATTGCGATTTCATGCGGCAACTTTCATGCTTGTAGGGTGCTTCCGAGTAAATCTATTGACAACTATTTCCGATAGCGCAGATACCGAAGCGTATCGGAAGCGAAAATAAGAAGGGCACGGGGCGGTTACAGCGCCCCACACCCCCATTGCGGCATCTGCGTCATCGGAGGATTGGAGAACTCCTGTGAACAGCAGAGAAGCCAACAGGAAAAGAAGGCTTGCGTATGTGCAGGGCCTTCTGCCTAACACGTATGCAAGCGAGTGCGAGAAACCCGACGGAAGCATACTTTGCGCACATGAGGTCGAACTTGCCGCACTTGAAAGAATCGAACGGGGCGAGCATAGCGCATGGGATGTACTCTGTGTCGAGGCGCTCGCAGAGAGGTGCTTCTCACGCGGATGCGCATTTGACACAGGTGCAATTGATGACTGCCCAGGGTGGTGTGCCACCGCGATCGCCGGCTTTGTAGGCTGGATGATGGTCTCATGAGTAGGATAAACCCAGCAGATGTAGGTCTGCCAAGCACCGTTCGCGTTGATAAAGCAGGAGTTAACGCTGGCTTTTCTGATCTCCATGTCATCGTTGATGCTCCTGACCTTACCTGCCCCCGATGCGGACATGCCATGACAGGACATGGTAGTTTTTCCAAACGTATGGCACACGTCGTGAGCGAGACACCCTGTACGTTGACTGTTAAGGTCAAAAGGTACAGGTGCAAAAGGTGCGGAATAACACAGGGTGCAGAAATTCCCTTCGCCTCTGTTGTAAGCTCTGCCATTACAGAGGCGCTCGAGGAACACGTCATCAATCTTTTGAGAAGAAGGCAGACCATCACCGAAGTGGCATATGCATGCAATATCTCGCACGACACGGTGCGCCTCGTCATAAACAGCGTACATATCAAAAAGCCAACACTTCCCTGCATACTGCTCACAGACGAGATACATGCTATGAGCTACCGAGAATCCGACACAGGAAAGCAGGTCTGTGTGTTTTGGGCCTGTGCTTATGACGGTACTACCGGATATCTGATAGATGTCATAGAGGGCAGAGATACAGATGATATGGACCAGTGGTTTAAACAATTCGGAGCAGATGAGCGCAATCGTGTTTCTTTTTTCTGATGATATGTCCATCGGGATGTTACACAAAGAGGCTCCGACCTGAACAAATGGTTTATTCAGTCCAAAATCTGGGCTAGCATCTAGGTGTCTCAATTCCCGTGATTCAACAATCACACAATGCCTGGAAGGAGCCTCTCTATGCAGCAGTATACAACCTATGTAGGAATCGACGTTCATGCCAAATCCTTGGTCTGCAAAGGCGTAAACATCAGCGATGGTCAAGAGTATTCCAAAGTATTCAAAGGACCTGATAAGGATTACGCCCTCATCCGATGGGCAAGCCGGTTGCCCGACCCCGTCTATTGCGCCTATGAATCCGGATGCACCGGCTTTGACCTGGCAAGAAAGATCAGAGCCGAAGACATCGACTGCGACATCATCGCCGTATCTTCCCTGGCGAGAACCTCCATCGAAAAGCGTCGGAAATGCGACAGGATCGACGCCTGCGCCATCCGGAGGGAGATCACCAACCCGGTCAAGAAGTACTCCTGCGTGTGGGTTCCCAGCGAAGAGATCGAAGGGGCGAGAGACCTTGTAAGGCTTCGGGTGACCGCAACTGACGAAGTCAAGGCGGCGAAGCTGCGCATCAGCGCCCTCCTGCTCAAATACGGCTACGTTTGGCAGGAAACCACCGAAAGCGGAAGACCGAAGGCCTCGTGGGGAAAAGACCACATGGCCTGGATAAAGTCTATCGATCTCGATGATCCCGTCTCCCAGCAAGTTCTGAATGGCCTTTTGATACTGCTCGATCAAAGGATTCAAGAAGACAAAACACTCAGGGAAAAGATTGCGGATCTGGCTGACACACCCCGTTTTAAACCTTATGTCGATGGCCTGTGCAGACTTAAGGGCATCAACGTCCAGACAGCTTTTCTCGCGGTGGCAGAGATCGGCGACTTCAGGCGCTTCAAGTCGCCCAGGCGCCTTTCCTCTTGGCTTGGCACCACACCCTCTGAGTCTTCCAGCGGAAATCGCAGGTCCTCTGGTCCTATCACTAAACAGGGGAATGGCCGTCTTCGCCGGGCACTCATCGAATGCAACGCTTCCATACGGTCGCGCCAGCCCCACAAGAAGCATCTTCTCAAGGGAAGGCCCGTCTCCGGCGAAGTGGAGGCCATCGCCGCAAAGGCCAACAAGCGGCTTTTCGAGAGATACCTGCATATGGTCGATGACTTGGGCAAAAACTCCAATACAGCAAAAGTGGCCATAGCCTCCGAAATGATCAAGTGGATCTGGGTCATCGGACGTCAGGTAGACCAAGAACTGGGTCTTCCCTAGTTCTCGGACCAGCATACCCCATCCCTGGTTCAGTGCCGTTGACGCGTTTTGGCAACCCGCGTTCAGAGCATGTACAACAAAGTACTCTCCTTTGCTACGTACGACTTCTGAATCTGTCGCTTTCTGCGGCTCTGCGGCCCTGCCTCTACCGAAGAGATCAACATGTGGGCAGCCTTGTGCTGTATCCACGAATATGTGACTGGATCGCTTGAGCGACCGGGAGAAGCTATCGACAGATAGCCGCTGAACGGATGCGCTTGATCGCGCTGAATCCAATGGATCGGAGCCTAACCCCTGTCTGCGCAAATCAGGGGTTAGGCTCATATTGCCGCTTGACATCCCGATGGACATATGTGCTCTGACATGTATGACATCTACCTGAACGCAGCAAAGAAGTGGTGTAGGTTTGCCTGTATAGGAGTTGACCGGTTCCACGTTGCAAAGACCGGTGTTAGTTGTATAGATGATGCCAGGTGTCGTTTGCAAAAGGGTGCCAGTAACGGAGCCGACATCAAGAGGCGCCACCGAAAGCTCGCAGCCAACCGGGGCAAGAGAAGACGTGAGTACAAAGACGCACCGTGGATTGAAGTAGAGAAGAAAACAATATGTAACATACTTGCCATCTGCGATACCAAGCACTCTCACTTGCGGCAAGCTTATCTGACACTTCAGCTCTACTACATATGGCAAGACCATCACTGGACAGATAGGCAGGAGTGTGAGAAGTCGCTTGACAACTGGATCATGAAGGCAAGTGGACTTGAGGTGGCTGAGATGAGGCGCTTTGCCAAGACTGTCGCGAGATACAAGCAATACTTGGTGACTGCCACGATAAGCCATATCAACACCGCACGCGCAGAATCGACTAACGACAAGATCAAAGAACTCAAACGCAAAAGCCGCGGGTTTGGAACCTTTGAGGAAACCAGAAGAAGGCTTCTTTTGGCATTTGGAGCACCGAATGCTGTTGAGGGTGCTACCGCCTATATAAGAAGGAAGAAGGCCCAAGCTGCCGCAAGCGCCGCCGAACCTTCCAAGCGCAGGAAGAAGAAGCGCTAGGAAATGTGCGTGATACACCCCTTCGCGCGCAGGGCACCGCCTGTGCTCAAGGTCACATGATGTCGTTTTTCTAGTTGTAAAGCTGCGTCTCATAGTTTGTGTTTTGAAGCTCTTGATTGCTAGGGCATCTGATAGTGCGGTCAAAAACCTATCACTTTTCTTCTGAATCTGGTGTTGCTGCCTTAGATTGCATCTAAATTACCTGTTCAAGTTAATGTTTTTTGCATATCAGCAACACGATTTTCGGAAAGCCCGATGCCTCCCCCACGCAAGTCGTAACATATTCGATTTTTTGGCTTTTGGTCATCTTTTTTAAAGCTGCTCTAAGGAGGGCTTAGGTTTGTGTGCCCTCTTTTTGCCCTCAAGCGTTGACTTGAGGTTAGATTCTCTTTGTTTTACCTGGTCAGACATTGGATTTGGCTAATTGCCCCACACGTTTTAAGACTTACCCCAAATCACCATGAGGCATACGCCCTCATACTCTTTTGGTTCACAAATTGGCATGTACTTAGACTGAATTTCGTGAATTACCCCACACGTTTTAAGACTTACCAGAGGCTTATGATGCTGCGATGCATCATCATAGTGCATGCGAATTATCAACCCATAAAACCTACTAACGCCACGAAAAGCTAGATATCAATATCATCAAATATAGTAAGCGGATTTTGGCGAGTATCTCCCAGATAAAAGAATACGAGTTCCTTATTTCTTTCGTCAATTGTATAGTAAAGCACGCAGTGGGTCTTATTTACAAACATCTGCATGCAATCAATTGGGGGTAAGGCGGCATCGTAGTCTGGATTATAGGGACGCCCGAGATTAGGAAAATTTTCCAATAGATCTACAACATGTTCTATACGCTCATAAATTACATCAGGAAGTACTAGCAATGCATCATTAAACGACTTCGCATAAATAGATGAATACGAAGGCTGTTCTTTAAAATTGCTCATGCAAGATTCGCCTTCATGTCTTCGCGCATTTTTCTTGATTCAGCACGAGTAATAACTTGACCGACCTGATACTCTGCATATCCTTGAGCTATCCCTTGGTTGATTCGCTGCTCAGCTTCACGCACTTTACGCTCAGCAACACTTATCGCCGACAACTCAAAAGGAATCCTTTGCTCTCTTACTACAGCTTTTGCAAAAATTCCGAATGCAGTAGATGGGGTAATTCCTATTTCTTTGCAGGTTGCAGAGAAGCTATCTTTAAGTCCATCTTCGATGCTTATAGTCATAGGCATAATAGTTCTCCAAATTACTAGTAGAATATATTTATTTTATACGTATATTCTACTAGTATTAGATATAGATTGACAATTACGATAGATCAAAATATTGACCGAGAAAACAGCTTTTCTGAATCTGGTGTTGTCGTCTTAGATTTAAGCTTATCGCCAACACAAATTTTGGCTTTCCTCATTTTTCTGTTGTTTTGGCAATTTGCATGTTCCTCTTTAGGGTCGATTTCTCGATTCCTTTCAAAACTGTGTTGGTGGGCTGATCTTGATGTGATCAGTCGGTTCAAGATGCAAGCTCCCACAAACTAGAATCAGTGTGTCTGCGATGCGTATAGAGTAATCGATACGCTAAAGGCACAGAGATGTCTGCGCATCGCGTATATGGCAGGGAGTGCTGGGTGGTAGAGACACTCAGCACTCCCCTTTTGGCACCTGTGTCTTTGGCAGAATAGGAGTTCCCTATGAACACAAGGAATGCCAACACGAAAAGAAAACTCGCGTATTGTAAGCATACACTGCCATCAGTTGAGGATGGCTTGTATGTAGATGGAACACTTCCCAATGATATGAGTGCTCCACATGAGATAGAGCTTTGCGCACTTGAAAGAATCGTATGCGGTAGCCCATCTCTCACTGATGTGATGACGGTAGAATTGCTAGCTATGCGCTGTTTTGATGCAGGGTGTACAGAAGATCTATCAACATGTCCTGGCTTTTGCGCAACTGCTATTGCGGGCTTTAGAGCGTGGGTGATCTCATGAGTCGCTTTAAGCCAGAAGATTTGGGACTTCCCTGTAATGTTCGAGTAGATAAACGTGATGGCACGATAGGTCTTCATGAGTTCAACGTACGCGTCAAAAAGACAGAGCGCATATGCCCAAGGTGCAAGCGGACAATGATTGGGTACGGAACCTATGTAAGAAAGATTCGACACTATCATACAGAAACAACTTATCTGCTTTATGTCTTTGTACCGAGAAGCTACTGTAAGAAGTGTAGATGCACAATAAGCGAAGACATCTCCTTTGCATCTCGCATATGTCCTTCTGTCACACTTGAACTTGAAGAACATGTACTTAGATGGATTCAAGACCCTATATCTATCTTGAGTATCTGCAAGCGTATACAGGTAAGCTTTGGAACTATACAAAAGCTCATAGAGGCAGTTCATATCAAACAAGTTTGTCTTAAACGAAGTTTGCTGATGGATGAGATCCATGCCTATACCTAGCGTGAAGACAATGGCAGACGCCACTCCATCTTTTGGGCAGTAGCATACGATGCAGAAGACACCTGTGTACTCGACATCGTCAATGGCAAAGATAGTGATGCAATACAGGCCTTCTACGACAGCATCTCCCTCTCTGACAAAATGAGAGTAAGGCATTTCTGTTGCGATATGGAAGATACCTACATTGCAAAAGATGGATGTAAACACTTCACAGAGGCGAGATGTCAGCTGCAAAAAGGAGCAGGTAGCGGCGCTGGTATCAAATGTATGGCAAACAAGCTTGTTGCTAATAGATGCAGAAGGCTTAGTCACATAAGTGCTTCTGCTTATGAATCCGAGAAAAAACTCATTGCCGACACGCTTTGCATTTGCGACACACAACACGCAAAGCTTCGTCTTGCATACATGGCACTTCAACTCTACTACGTATGGCAAGACACTACCTTTGAAACACTTGACGATATGGAACATGCACTTAATGGTCTTATAGGACGCATCAGTACTATTCCTATTCCTCAAATGAAAAGGTTTGCCAAATCTCTCAGCAAATACAAACGAGAAATACTTAGAGGCTATTTCTATAACGTAAACAATGCCAAAGCAGAAGCGCTTAACAGAAAGATCAAAGACATAAAACGTATCACTAATGGCATACATGACTTTGATGTCGCCAGAAAGAGAATCCTCATTGCACTTGGAAGAGAAGGTGCTACAGAAGGTGATAGTGCATACATTATTCGAAAAGAGAAAGCTAGGGCTGAATATACGCTTAAGAATACTCACTAATAACAATTGAGAGAAACATCTATGATAACAATCCTTATACATGGACCCTAGACGTTTATACCCATACCGCACTTCGTCCTCTATAGGTGCGTGAACCATCTCTGTTTTTAAGTACCCCATAACTTGGGGCTCTGATAATGTGCGCTTAAAAGCTACCAAAATCCTTTGATTTCTCTGTTGGTACCTTACATTTTCTATAAGTTACCAGTTCAGGATATGTATTTGAGTGATTTACCAACACAGTTTTGTTGAATGCCTATATTTGAGTGATTTACCAGTTTTGTTGAATGCTGTTTTCTCCTCGTTTCAAATACAGACTAGTTTTTATGAAGTTTTAAATTGGGAGATCGAACCGAGTCTGATCCCGAGTAAGAAATCTCTCCTTGTTCTATTAATTCCTTTATCACTTCTGAAAGCGTGCTGCTTATTCCGTTATAGCCTAATTCAGCTGCTAATTCATTTGTCGACAGATCCTTATTTGTTAGCAGCTTTAGAGAGTCATTCCGTATTTCTTCTCTACTGCGTCTTCTTTTCTTTTTCCTGACAGACTTCTCCTTTTTCTCTACATGTTTGTGAAATAGCTTGTGCTCTTTGAAAACTACTTCAAAATAAGTACGGTCTTGATCTGTGTTAAAGACCGGAGGTTCTGATCCGTTAGCTGCCAGAACTTTGAGCATTGTCGGAACTCCGGTATTGCGACCTTCTATTAGATGAAGCTCCTTTAAAAACTCTCCTATTCTTCTGTTTCTGTAGCGCTTAGAAACCAGCTTGTTTCTTTGAATGTCCTCGTCACGAATCGAGAGATCTGGTCCTGGCGTGCTCAAGATACTCAGTTGTCCTGGTTCGATACGTACCGTAATCGGTTCGCGATCGTTGTAACCACGATGCAGAACAGCATTTGACAGCGCTTCTTCTATTGCTTCATATGGATAGTTGAAAATACGAACCGATTCAGCTTGTCCATCAATTTTGAAAACACGTTCAGCAATGACATAGTTCTTTATGAATGCAAGCGCATCAGAGAGCTGTCTGTTTATTGGTCCTCGGAATGTTCGCTCTTCCATTCCTTCACCTGTAGGGTCAGGAATATCAACAACTTCGATTCGGGAATAGGGAATATATTTCTCTGGGTCAGAGGAGAACATAAGGAGACCTATATTCAGTGGCTTGATGTATTCTGAAGAACCGCCGACCACGCGAAGCAGTTGGGCTAATTCAACAACATTGCGGTTACCGATATCGTCCAACGAGCTATTAACGGAGTACAGGTAATTTTCCATCAGAGCTCGATCGAGGTCATCTACGTTTGCATTGTGATTTATGCGGTCATCATAGGGGACTCGTGCAGCCAGCTCCATGAATTCCCGTTCATCGGCTTGGTTGCTCTGTACAGTATTTGAAAATCTTCTTACATATTTAAGTCTTTGCGATTTGCCTTTATTGAGCGATTTCGGCACGTTATATGGTCTATCGTAGCCTCCCGGAACCCAAATCACCATGAGGCATACGCCCTCATACTCTTTTGGTTCACAAATTGGCATGTACTTAGGCTGAATTTTGCTGCAAATATTAAGCAGTTCTTTCTGAATGCCATCAAGTATGTTTGGATTAAGCCCCGGAATGGGTCTTTTTATCATACCATCTTCTTCAGCTGCGCCAACTACTATGTATCCTCCGCCTGAATTATCTATATCGTTTGCAAATGCACAGATAGAATGAAGAATTGCCTCCGGATTCCATCCTTCTTTGAACTCGATTCGAAAGCTCTCAACTGTTGTACCATCTAGTAATTTGTTGATATTTATGGGTATGGGCATAATGGCTCCTCTTGACACGATTAGTTTATCAGCTTTCGACTTAGCTTTCGACTTAGCTTTCGACTTAATGAAATAAGTTGAAAGCTAAGAGTCTTTGAGAGCGCAACACCTTATCATCTATGCCACTGAACCGCAAAAGGGGGTAAGTCTTAAAACGTGTGGGATTTAGCATGGTTTTCGCCATCTCTTGCCTACCCACACGTTTTCTACCTGTTTTTGCGTGGTGCGCTGTTTTGCACCCTTCCACATGCCCCCAAGCCTTACAGTTTGACGAACAGGACGGGCGTCATTATTCATCGAATAGAGGGACGGG
>NZ_JAAKEF010000002.1:0-180525 GCF_011039055.1 Adlercreutzia sp. ZJ154 | reverse complement strand
GAATTGTGGAGAACACTGGGCAAACAGGGTTCTTCAATTCTATTTTGATTCGTAATTGGCGTAATTTGGCATTATAGACTGTGGAAAGTCGGAAGTTTTGACCATTTTTCGCCTAAAAAGTGACGAATGTAACACACGGTCTGGTTTGATCAGAGTTCCACAACAGCACTCCTTACCCCTTTGCGATGGACTGAGCCTTACACACTTTTCTGCCTATATGTCGCATCATATTGAATCGTTCTAAGACCAAGTTGTCTTTTGGATACGGATAGTGCGTTGTATTGCCACGTTTTCGAACCGCGACAATGTCTGGCTTAAAGAGCGCATCATATTGAACTGTTCTAAGACCAAGTTGTCTTTTGGATGCGGATAGTGCGTTGTATTGCCACGCTTTTGAACCGAATTGGCTTCGTCCAATGAAGAGTTCAAAATAAGTGGCAAGACGACGTGCTAGACGTATTCAAATGGCTGGGGTACCAGGATTCGAACCTAGATAGCTGGCACCAAAAACCAGAGTCCTGCCGTTGGACGATACCCCAGCGAAGCATTCCGCATAAAGAAATGGTGGGCCGTGAGGGAATCGAACCCGCGACCTTGGGATTAAAAGTCCCCTGCTCTACCAACTGAGCTAACGACCCAAACCTTTTGCGGACGAACCGTTATTTTATACGTGTATGTCAATGTGGTCAATCGTAGTTACGGTAATATGATCAGAATAGTTGGCGAAAAAACACGAAAGGGAGGGTCATAAATGTGGTGTAACAAGATTTTAGTAGCATATGATGGCTCGGCTGCATCGAAGCGCGCGCTGAATATGGCACTTGGCATCATAAGACCCAGCGAACATATAGAGTTGGTGTTCGTACATGTAACGCGCATGGCGGGAGTAGGCACTATGACTGCCGGAGTTGATACCGTCATTGCAAATGATGCGCAAGATATTCTTGAAGAATTAGAACTTATCGCTAATAACATACCGAATTCCGTCGAAATAAAGCTGCTTGTGGGCACTTCGCCTGCAGATCTTATAGTTCGTTGTGCACGCGAAGAAGGATGCGATCTTATAATCATGGGAAGTCGTGGTCGCGGCGGCGTTAAGGGATATCTTGGCAGTGTTAGCTATGCGGTTACAAAAGAATCTCCTATAGCAGTACTTATCGCGAAAGAAGATGAATGATAGATGTCTTCTGCGTCATCTGAGGAATTGTGGACGCCATCTTTTCTAATAGGAACATTTGCGAATTTCACAATAACACTTAATTATTTCATGCTTATGGTTGTTATGACCGCCTATGCGATGCGTGCCTACAACGCACCCGAATCGCTAGCGGCATTTACAGCTAGCATATTCATTATTGGTACTTTATTTGCCAGACTTGTTAGCGGTGCAGCTATGGAGCGCGTGGGCAGGAAGCGTCTTTCTATTATAGGCGCGGTATTCACCATCGTTTTTACTGCACTTTATCTTGTGGGCACAGATATCTTACTCTTGCTCTGTATTCGATTTTTGCATGGCTTTGCTTATGGAATATTCTCTACTTGTATGGCTACGATAGTTACCGCCATAGTGCCGCCAACTCGTAAGGGAGAAGGTATAGGCTACTATATGTTGTCGGTTACGCTCGGTGCGGCTATAGGTCCATTTGTGGGGATTCTTGTATCGAATCATTTCGATTTTCGGGTGTTGTTCATTTTTGCAATTGCCGCTGCTGTGATAGCGCTAATTTTGGCGGCGCTAATGCGTGTGCCTGCTACTAAACGCTCTCAGACAAGTTTGAAAGCCGCTAAACCTACTCCAACACAAGCGCCGCAAAAACTAGGTTTGCTCGATAAGATTATAGAGGTTGGGGTGCTTCCAATTGCAGGTGTGGCTGGATTGGTGTACTTCGGCTATTCGGCTTTGCTTACCTTCTTAACACCATTTGCAGAAACCATGGATATGACCCGCGCAGCTAGTGTTTTCTTCATTGTGTATGCAATCAGTATGTTCATAACTAGACCATTTACCGGTAAAGCATTCGACCGCTACGGACCAAGACCAGTTATGATTCCGGCATTTCTATCGTTTGCTCTTAGTATGGCTGTATTGAGCGCTACTACAAACGATTGGATGCTTTTAGGTTCGGCGCTTCTTGCTGGTTTTGGAGTAGGTACTGTGCAATCGTGCGGTTTGGCAATGGCGGTGCGTGTCACATCCGACACTCGTTTAAGCTTGGCTAATTCAACTTTTTACATAATGCTAGATTTAGGAGTTGGGGTAGGACCGCTATTGTTAGGATTACTGGTGCCGCTTAGTGGGTATCGGCTTATGTATTTATGTCTATCGGGTCTTGCTATTGTGGCGTTTCTCCTATTTCTGCTTATTACCAAAAAGGGGAATATGTCCCAAAAAGCAATATAATTCGAATGCACATGCTGTTTGCGTTTTGCAATAAAGGAGTGGTTTGATGAAACAATTTAAGCGATTTGGTATATGCCTTGTAGCCCTAGTAATGTCTGCGTCAATGTTTTTGTTCGGATGCGCAAGTGGCGCACCTAGCGTGGAAGACATGGATCAGGACACGAGAAATCCCGTTCCTGAGAGTGCTGTAGAAGCTGGGGAAGTAGTACATGTTACGGTGGAAAATCCTGACGGAGAAGAGCCAATAGCCGATACTGATGTGAAAATAAAAGACGGTATGACTGCCTTAGATGCGCTTACTGAACTTGATATACAGGTGGCTACGGTTGATTCGTCTTACGGTCCGTTTGTAGAAATGATTGATGGTATATCTAACGAGGGTTCTAATGGTTGGACTTACTCTGTCAATGGGGAAATGCCATCTGTATCGGCTGGAGAATATGCGGTATCTGCGGGCGATAAGGTTACATGGACTTATTACAAAGCCTAGTTTATTTGTTATTTGTGGTTTATTTAATGCGCTCGTTAGCTTAGATGCTTGCGAGCGCATCTGTATTTCTGCTAACATCTCTTTTGCCGACAAGGCGGCAGCGTTTGCTTTTCATGCAATGCGAATACCTGGCGACCTAAGCTTTGTCGCACGTACTGCGGCAACGTCTAAGATTTTAGGTTGCGCGGCTTTAAGCCGCTAGCCTGACAAGCAGGTTCTAAAAACCAGCACCGCCGGTTTCATTTTTTGTGCGCCATTTTTTCAAATTCTCATTCAAAATACAGAAGTTTTTTGTTAGGATAGATAGCTGCTGCGTATTCGCGGCAAAACGGCGGGTGATAAAGCCCGGAAAACATGAATGCTTTGGAGGACACTTTTGGCTAAAGAAGATGTTATCGAGCTTGAGGGCACCGTTAAAGAAGCGTTGCCGAATGCAATGTTTAAGGTGGAGCTCGAAAACGGCCATGAGATTCTGGCACACATTTCCGGCAAAATGCGTATGCATTACATCAAGATACTTCCGGGGGATAAAGTTACGGTTGAACTTTCCGTATACGATTTGAACCGCGGTCGCATTACTTACCGCTTTAAATAACAGCCTAGAAAATAATCGCCAGCGGCTGGGCGTGGAATATAGAGAAGACGCATAACCGAAAGGAATTGAAATGAAGGTACGTCCTTCGGTCAAGAAGATGTGCGACAAGTGCAAGATCATTAGGCGCCATGGCAAGGTGCTCGTAATTTGCGAGAACCCCCGCCATAAGCAGCGCCAAGGTTAAGGGGGTTTATAACATGGCAGTACGTCTTGTCGGTGTTGACCTTCCGCAGAGCAAGCGCATCGAAATAGCCTTGACCTACATCTACGGAATCGGACTCACCACATCTAAAGAGGTTCTCGCATCCACCGGTGTTAATCCTGACACTCGTGTGAAGGACCTGACGGAAGAAGATTTAGCGAAACTACGCGATTACATTCAGGCTAACCTTAAAGTTGAAGGCGACCTGCACCGCGAGGTTTCTCAGAACGTAAAGCGCTTGATGGAGATTGGCTGCTATCGCGGTCTTCGCCATCGTAAGGGTCTTCCCGTTCGTGGGCAGCGCACCCATACCAATGCGCGCACGCGCAAAGGTCCGCGCAAGCAAATCGGCGGTAAGAAAAAGTAAGCGAGGAGCATAATGGCAAAGAAAAACGTTACAACGCGCGTTAAGCGCTCTGAGCGTAAGAACATTGCTGTGGGTGCTGCTCACATCAAATCTACGTTCAATAACACTATTATTAGCATCACCGATCCTCAGGGTAATGTGATCGCTTGGCAGTCTGCTGGTACAGTTGGTTTTAAAGGCTCTCGCAAATCTACGCCGTTTGCGGCACAGATGGCAGCTGAGGCATGCGCCAAGGTGGCTATGGAGCACGGTCTTCGCAAGGTGTCCGTGTTCGTTAAGGGTCCGGGCAGCGGTCGCGAGACAGCCATTCGTACCCTTCAGGCTGCAGGGCTAGAAATTGCTAGCATTCAAGATTGCACACCCATTCCGCACAACGGCTGCCGCCCCAAGAAGCGCCGCCGCGTGTAACTGAAAGGATCTATTTATGGCAAGATACACAGGAGCGGACTGCAGGCTGTGCCGCCGCGAAGGGTGCAAGCTCTTCCTGAAGGGCGACCGCTGCTATTCCGACAAGTGCGCCATGGAGCGCCGCGCTTATGCACCGGGTGATGCTGGTAAAAAGCGCATTAAAGAAAGCGAATATCGTCAACAGCTTCGCGAGAAGCAGAAGACTAAGCGCATTTACGGTCTACTAGAAAAGCAATTCCGCCATTATTACGACTTGGCAAACCGTGCCCAAGGTATTACTGGTGAGAATCTGCTGCGTATTCTTGAAAGCAGACTTGACAATGTTGTGTACCGTCTTGGTTTCTCCAAGTCGCGCGCAGAGGCGCGTCAGCAGGTACGCCATGGTCACATTCAGGTTAACGGTCGCAGGGTGGATATCCCATCGTTTAGAGTGCGTCCGGGCGATCTGGTTTCTGTTGCACCTAAGGCACGCGACATGCTAGTTATCAAGAGTGCTCTTATCAGTAACGAGCGTTCGGCAGTTCCGGCATGGCTGGAGGTAGACATAGAGAAGTTGCAGGGCAGCGTGCTCTCACTTCCACAGCGCGATCAGATCGACTCCGACATTCGCGAACAGCTCATCGTCGAACTTTATTCGAAATAATCGCGGCTATTTAAGGAGGCTACCCGAACATGACAGAGTTCATGAGGCCTACTGTAACAACGGAAGAAGTGAACGCCACAGTAGCTCGCTACATCGTAGAACCATTAGAGCGTGGGTACGGTTCAACTCTCGGCAATTCTATGCGCCGCGTGTTGCTCTCGTCTCTTGATGGGGCAAAGGCTACTGCTATTCAGATAGAAGGTGTCCAGCACGAATTCACTACTGCTGAAGGCGTGATAGAGGACATAACCGATATAGTATTAAATGTTAAGGGTTTGGTATTTGCGCAGCAGGTTGATGATGTGGAGGAAGCCACAGCTCACGTTTCTGCGGAAGGACCTTGCACTGTTACTGGTGCCGACCTACAGGTTCCCACCGGGTTTACGCTTATTAACCCAGAGCATGTTATAGCTACTGTTGCCGACGGTGGTCAGTTTGACATGACTATTCGCATTGGTGTTGGACGCGGTTATGTTTCCGCTGACAACAATAAGCGTACTGAAGATCCTATCGGCATAATCCCTGTGGATTCGCTGTTTAGTCCGGTAAAGCGCTGCACTATGAATGTGGAAGACACGCGTGTAGGTCAGCGTACTGACTACGATAGGCTGGTACTTGAGGTAGAGACTGACGGATCTATCACTCCAGCCGATGCGGTCTGTCAGGGAGCAAACATAATCAATCAGTATATGGGCGCTTTCCTTGCGCTCGGCGACCACGACGAGGAAGACGAGGTGGAGGCAGTCTCCATCTTCGCTCCTGAGGGTACTGAGAGTAATGCAGAGCTAGATAAGCAGATTGAAGATTTGGATTTGTCGGTCCGTTCCTACAACTGCTTAAAGCGCGCTGGTATACATTCGGTGCGTCAGTTGGTGGAATTCAGCGAGAACGATCTGCTGAATATTCGCAATTTCGGCGCGAAATCTATCGAGGAAGTGAAAGATAAGCTTATCTCGATGGACTTGAATTTGAAACTATAGGAGCGAAGTGTTATGAGACATAAGTATAAAGGGCGCAAGCTTGGCACCGATTGGAGCCACACAAAAGCTATGAAGCGCAGCTTGGTTCAGGCACTGTTTCTGAACGATCGCATTAAGACTATCGATAGCCGCGCGAAGGAAATTCGTGGCGATGTCGATAAGATTATCACTTGGGCTAAGCGCGGCGATTTGCATTCTAGGCGTTTGGCTATTGCCGCTCTTGGTGGCGACAAAGAACTTGTTCGTGAGATATTTGAAAAAGTCAACCAAGGCATGTTCGAGGGTCGCAATGGTGGCTACACTCGTATTATGAAGCTAGGTCCGCGCAAGGGCGACAATGCGCCAATGGTTATCATGGAACTTGTGAACGAGACTGTTAAGCCCAAGGCTGAGAAGAAGGCTACTTCTGCTAAGAAAGCGGCTCCGAAGAAGGCTGCTCCTAAAGAGACTGCTGAAGAGAAAGAAGCTGCTAAAGAGGCTGAAGAAGTGCGCGCTGAGGAAACTGAAGAAGTGCGCGCTGAAGAAGCTGAGGCTGAAGAAAAGGTTGCCGAGAACGCCGAGGCTGCCGAAGAGAAAGTTGAAGAGAAAGCTTAATAGCATTTGGCTGCTATCAGCATCTCTACATACATTGCAGGTAATTCGAGCGTGCATCGCTGTGATGCGCGCTCGAAAATTATTCTGCTACTAATTTATTCAGTCTGTTTATTTTTCATAGATTCTTGGATTGGGATGGGCATTGCCGCTGTAGCGCTATTTGCGGTTTTACTAGCATCGCGTATTCCTGTTGCGCGTGTATTCGGGATAGCGACGGTGGTGTATGTGTTAGCGGCATTCACCATTGTGGCAAATGCGTTTCATTTTGAATATGGCAGTTTTACTTTTACGATAGACGGCCTAATCCGCGGCTGTTTTTTTGCGATACGCATTCTTCTGCTTGTTTGGGCAAGCCTAATAGTTTGTTTTACATCCACATCTACTCAGCTAACCGACGCGCTAAATAGTTTTCTTAGTCCGCTTCAAAAATTGCACGTTCCTACTGACGATATATCAATGGTTTTTAGCATAGCTATACGTTTTATCCCTGTTACAGCTGAGGAATATATGCGAATACGTGATGCTCAGTGGTCGCGCTGCGCTCCGTTAAATGAGGGATCAATTATTGGGCGAATTAAGGCTCATATGGCTATTCTTATCCCGATGTTTGTGGGCTTGTTTCGCAGAGCCGATAGGCTTGCAATGGCTATGGATGCTAGGTGTTACGGCATGCCGGGTGTTAAAAGAACTCAACTATCCGAGACGAAGTTTTCACCTAGCGATGGCGTGCTAACCGTGCTGGGGGGCGCACTTCTTATTGTAATGGCAGTCTTTTTATAACCAGTTTTTCTAGCCAATTCTCTAATTCTTAAAAGATTGTATGCAAATGCGAAGGTAACATGCTAGAATCAGCGGTGTTACGAAAAACGAAAACGTAACATTCTTAATGGAGGGAAGTGGATAGTATGGCTCGTGGAATTACACGTAGGAGTTTTGTGGGTGCAGCAGGCGCTGGAATTGCGGCGCTGACCGCATCGTCGCTTCTGGGTTGCAGTAGTTCTAGTAATGCAAGTAGTGCTGAGCAAACGGCTAAAAAGACAAACGAGGTAACAGTTTCCATGACTACAACCTCTGAGCCCGAGGCGGGGTTTGATCCTCTGTTTAGCTGGGGCTGCGGAGAGCATGTGCACGAGCCGCTAATTCAATCTACCCTTATAACAACAGATACCGATCTTAATTTTGTAAATGATTTGGCAACATCTTATGAATGTTCAGAAGATGGACTTACGTGGACTTTCAACATTCGCGACGATGTAAAATTCACCGATGGAGAACCCCTTACAGCACATGATGTAGCCTTCACCATAAATGGCATAAACTCTAATGAAGCTGCGCAAGCTGATTTATCCATGATTGATACAGCTGTGGCTACTAGCGATACTTGTGTGCAGCTGCATCTGAATAAGCCCTATAACGCTATGTTGTACACGTTGGCTGTTGTTGGAATTGTGCCAGAGCACGCATATGATGCAGCCACATATGGCACAAACCCCATTGGCAGTGGGCGCTACATGTTGGAACAGTGGGACAGGGGTCAGCAGGTTATTTTGAAGGCTAACCCTGATTATTATGGCGATGCGCCTTTGATGGAGCGCCTTATTGTTGTGTTTATGGGAGAAGATGCTTCACTTGCCGCCGCTAACTCCGGTCAAATTGATGTGGCTTATACTGCTGCCACAATGGTCGATTCTGCGCATCCTGCAGGATATGAAGTATTGAATTGCGAATCGGTAGATTCGCGCGGAATATCGCTACCTGCTATTTTGGCGGGTGATAGCCGAGTAATAGAAGACGACATGGTGATAAGCGCTGGAAACAATGTTACAAGCGATATTGCCGTTCGTCGCGCCATTAATTTTGGAGTAGACCGTCAGAAGATGATAGATAGCGTTTTGAATGGCTACGGTAGTGCTGCTTATAGCGTGTCTGACGGTATGCCGTGGTACAACCCCGATATGGAAGTGTCTTTCGATGCAGAAGCTGCGAAGAAATGCATGGAAGATGCCGGGTGGATTTTAGCTAGCGACGGCATTTATGCAAAAGATGGGCTGCGTGCAGCTTTTGATTGTTATTACAGCGCTAGCGATTCGGTGCGTCAGGCGCTGACGAATGAATTTGCGAATCAGATGCGTGATATAGGCATTGAGGTTAATCCTGTTGGGTCGGGGTGGACTTATGATGCATCCGGTATATATGCGCACCAATATAGCGATCCTGTGCTTTGGGGATGGGGCTCGAATAGCCCGGTAGAGGTATATATGCTTTACTATGGCGATTCGTCTGGCAATTACGCATGCTACAAAAACGCACAAGTAGACAAGCATTTAGATGCTGCCTTAGCTGCTACCAGTGTGGATGCATCGTATCCTGAATGGCAAGCGGCGCAATGGGATGGTGTGGAAGGTGTTGCTCCGCAGGGTGCTGCTACATGGGTATGGTTATGCAATGTGGATCACCTATATTTCAAGCGCGAAAACTTGGTAGTAGCTGCTCAGAAACCGCATCCGCATGGACATGGGTGGTCGCTCGTGAACAACGTGGATAAGTGGTATTGGGAGTAAGAATGTTGAGGCGGGGGAAGAAATATTCAGTCGCTCAAACAGTCCTCGGCGCTTCGCGCCTGCGGAACTCGCTTTGTGAATACATCTTCCCCCGCCTTGGTAATACCGGCTATGGCGTTGTTACTTGCTTGAAGGTTGCGATTTGAGTCGGATTATTTTTTGGAATATTGGACGGTTTTTGCTGCTGATGGTGGCAGTATCTGTTGTTGTGTTTACGCTGGTATCGGTTTCGCCGGTCGATCCTGTGGCAGCTAATGTTGGACAGGCAGCTCTTGTGGGAATGTCTGACGAGAAGCGTGCGGCGCTTGATGCCTACTGGGGTCGCAATGTGCCGCTGCCCGAGCGTTACCTATCGTGGGGTAGTGCTCTTCTGCAGGGCGATATGGGCACATCACTGCGATTCAATGCGCCCGTTGCAGATGTAATAGCAAATCGTGCGTTAAATTCACTTTTGCTAATGAGTGTTGCGTGGTTAGTAAGCGGCGTGCTTGGCTTTGCTCTGGGCGTTTTGGCGGGCACGCATCGCGACACATTCTTAGATCGCGCAGTTAAATCATACTGTTTCGTTTTGGCGGCAAGTCCTACGTTTTGGGTTGCGCTTCTTTTGCTAATAGTATTTAGCGTGTGGCTGGGCTGGTTTCCCATAGGTTTTTCGCAGCCTATAGGAAAATCTGCAGCTAGCGTTACGCTTGGCGATGCGCTTTATCACTTGGCATTGCCAGCAATTACCCTTTCTCTTGTTGGCGTAGCGAATGTGGCGCTGCATACCCGCGAAAAAACAATCGATGTTATGAATTCGCCATATGTGCGTTTTGCTCGCACGCGCGGGCTGACCGAAAGGCAAATAGTACTTCGTCATGGACTGCGGAACTTGGCGTTGCCAGCGATTACTATACAGTTCGCTCAGATTGCCGAAATATTTGGCGGTTCGGTTCTTGTGGAACAGGTATTCAGTTATCCCGGGCTTGGACAGGCTGCAGTGGTCGCCGGAATTGGCGGAGATGTTGCGCTGCTTGCTGGTATTGCTCTGGTTTCTGCTGCTCTCGTATTCGGTGGTAATGCTTTGGCAAATATTCTTTATGGAGTGATTGATCCGCGAATAAGAAAAGGGCAAGCGCATGGCTGAGGCTGTGGCGAACATACTCCACTTGCCTAAGCGCAATCGCATTTCAAATAGGCGCTTTATGCTGGTAAGTGTTGTGCTGGCGGCGGCTGTGCTGATAGCTATAGCCATATGCGGCGCAATGCTAATGCCCGAAGCTATAAAAACCGATTTCACGCAAAAAAACCTAGCGCCTTCGCCCGCGCACATTTTTGGCACCGACTGGATGGGTCGCGATATGCTAGTGCGCACCATCGCGGGTTTAAGCACAAGCATTTTAGTAGGGCTTATTGCGGCATGCGTCTCGTCGCTTATTGCGCTAATTTTGGGCACTATTGCTGCTCTTGGTGGTCGTCTTGCCGATCGCATAATCACATGGCTTATCGATTTACTTATGGGCGTGCCGCACATCGTGCTTCTAATTCTTATCTCGTTTGCACTTGGTAAAGGTTTTTGGGGCGTAACAATTGGAGTTGCGCTAACGCATTGGGCTTCGCTTTCTCGTGTTATACGTGCCGAAATTCTACAATGCCGCGAATCTGGCTTTGTTGCTGTGGCGCGCCGGCTAGGAGTGTCGCGCGTAAAAATAGCTGTTCATCACATGCTTCCTTATGTGCTGCCCCAATTTATTGTGGGGCTAATTTTGATGTTTCCGCATGCTATATTGCACGAGGCTGCCATCACATTTTTGGGCTTCGGATTGTCGCCCGAACAGCCCGCCATTGGCATAATTCTTTCTGAGTCTATGTCGTATCTGTCGGCTGGTATGTGGTGGCTTGCAGTGTTTCCGGGGCTTGCGCTTATAGGTATTGTTATGCTGTTCGATATAGTTGGGTCTGGCATACGTCGCATGGTCGATCCGTCTAGCGCTCAGGAGTAAATGTGGATACGACGCAGCACTCGCAAAATCATATTTCTGCGGAATTTCACCATCATCATTCGCATGGGGCGGGGTCGCTGCATTGCGGTGGGCATCATCTGCTGCAAATAGAGGGACTTACAGTTTCTTTCAAAATGTATAAAGAAACAGATAGCGGGCTGCGTGGGTATCTAAACGCCAAAAAGCATACTGTTCAGGTAGTTCACAACTTAAATTTGTCTGTTCACGTTGGCGAAGTGGTTGCGGTGGTTGGCGCATCCGGGTCAGGTAAAACTTTAATGGCTGATTCGATAATGGGCATTTTTGAACCAAATGCGGAAATATGCGGAACCATTTGGTTTGATGGGAAGCTGCAAACCGCTAACAGTTTGGCTGCTTTGCGCGGCAACGGTATTTCTCTTGTGCCGCAAAGTGTGGATAGTCTTGATCCGCTAATGCGTATTGGCAAGCAGGTGCGTGGCGTTGCTCATGGCTCGGCAAGTCGCGCGAACAAGGCGCAACGCACACAACTTCAAAAGCGCCTATTTCAGCGATATAAATTGTCTTCGGAAGTGGAGCAAATGTATCCTTATCAGCTATCGGGCGGTATGGCGCGCCGCGTACTTTTGTGCTGTGCGCTAATGGAAGAGCCGTCGTTAATTGTGGCAGATGAGCCAACGCCCGGGCTAGATTTAGATCTTGCTGTGCGCGCCATGGACGATTTTCGCGAATTTGCCGACGCGGGCGGGGGAGTTTTGCTTATTACGCACGATATAGAGCTGGCTTTACGTGTGGCTGACCGCATTGCTGTGTTCAAAGATGGCACAATTGTAGAGGAAACGCCATCGGCGAATTTCCGCTCTGAAGAACTTTTGCAGCATGAATTTACGCGCGAGCTTTGGCGTGCGCTTCCAGAGCATGGTTTTAAGGTGCCCTCGGGCAAAATTGAAGGTGGAGAAAATGCTTGAGGCGCGCAATGTGGTGTTTCGTTACGGGCACGATAAGCCAATTTACGATAACTTTTCTGTGCAAGTGAAGCGGTCGGAGCGGCTATATTTGGATGCTCGGTCGGGGTTTGGTAAGACGACGCTGTGCAGGCTTCTTGCGGGCTATGAACAGCCTGAAGCAGGCGGAATATACATAGATGGCGACCCACTTCCGCAGCGCGGCGTTTGCCCAGTTCAACTGATAGGGCAGCATCCCGAACGCACGCTGGATGCGCGCATGCGTATGCGTAACAGTTTGGCGGAGGCAGGCAGCTATGATAAGGCGCTGCTTGCACGTTTGGGAATACGTAGCGAATGGCTAAGCCGTTTTCCGCACGAATTATCTGGTGGCGAATTGCAGCGGTTTTGTATTGCGCGCGCCTTAATGGCTAATCCTAGTTATCTTATTGCTGATGAAATATCTACCATGCTTGATGCGGTTACGCAGGTGTATATCTGGAATGTAATCTTGGAAGAATGCGAGCGCCGAGAATTGGGTCTGGTTTTTACTACGCATTCTAGGTCGCTAGCAGATCGCATTGCCACCCGCACATTGTGTCTTGAATCGTAGCGGCAATTAAGCCTAATCTGTTGAAATCGTGAAGGGCTCTGCCCATTCTCAAATTTATGCTTGCATTTTGCTTTGCGCGAGGCGTATAAACTGTTCAGCCTTAAAAGGCATCGGGTAATACAACTTAACCATCGCTTTATTTTGCAGTGGGATGCAAAAGATGGTAAGAAAAGGGACAGATTGTTATGCGGAAAGATTTTATGCTCAAACGGGCTGCGTGTGTAGTTCTATCTACAACTTTAGTTTGCACGCTTTGCCCCTATGTTGCTTTTGCGTCGGAAGATAACGCAATAGACACTGTGCAGCTGCAGGCAGAATCGAAGATAAGCACAACTGAAATAGAGCCCAGCGAAGATGTTATACACGCAAGTGTGTCTATTGATAAAAGTGCGCCTAAAGCTATGTTTAGCTACAACAATCTTATCTTCCAAATAAATGAAGATGCGGAAAATACTGTAACTTTGCTCGGTTTTGGTGCAAAGCCACAAAACACGCTAGAAATTCCCGAAACTGTAGTGTATGGCAATGTTGAATATACGGTAACGAACATTAGTACGCTTGCGCAAATGGGGGGGGGGGTTCTGTGATTCTGCGCTAGAATCTAGCGACCCTGCCGAAGCTCAAAAATCTTCCAATTCCGATAAAAATTCAAACCCTTATACAACCGAATATTACGCAGATGCCGAAAAAGCGGCAGATGTAAGTTCCATAACCATTCCTGCCACAGTTCAATCAATAGATGTGGCATTCTTTCAGTTATTTCCTAATGCCGCAAATATTGAAGTGGCGGCAGACAATCCCAATTATCAAAGCTATAACGGCATTGTTTTTAGTGCCGATTTATCTAGCCTCACCCTCGTCCCGGAGGGTATAGAGGGCACAGCCGTGCTCCCCGCAGAATTGACCAACGTCCCTGCTTGCGTCTTTTCCCGTTGCACCAAGCTTTCGGTCATAACTGTTCAAAATGGGGGCACGGCAACATCTAGTGCCTATGTATCTTCGGGCGGTATCTTATATACAGCTGATAAAACTACTCTTGTGGCTGCTCCTGCTGGAATTGGCGCTAGCGTAGTTATAGACGAAGAATGCACAGCCATTGCGCAAGGAGCCTTTGTTGGAAACAAAGACTTGTCCACAATAATTGTAAAAGGCAATGTTGCGAACATAGCCACAGAAGACGAAACGCATCTTGGTGCATTTGATGCGCAGGTTGTATCTGGCGCAACAGTGGTACTTTCTGCTAACTCAGACCGCAGCGTTTGGGAAAAAGCTGGCTTTGTAAACTTTGAAGAACCAGTAAGTGTAGGAGATTCAGTTACACCCGATGCGGACGGTCTTGCGTTTACGGTGCTTCCTAACTACACGTTATCGTGCTATTGGGCAGGAGATAAAGCGCATGTGCCTAGCACGCTTGTAATACCAGATTATGGAATTATTAAAGGTGTGCCTTATAACATCTCTGCAATAGAAGACGAAGCGTTCGAAGGTGCTTCAAATTTACAAGCCGTACAATTGCCAAAGACAATTGATTCAATAGGCAAGCGCGCTTTCGCGAACTGCGAAAACCTGTCTTACGTAGAGCTAAATGCTTCAATTAATACGCTTCCAGCGGGCGTATTTGCTAACACCTCTCTTGCAAGTGTGGTGTTGCCAGCGTCTATCGAATTGATAGAAAGCAAAGCTTTTGCGGGAATAAACAACACAACAATAGTTCAGTTAGGCGCAATTGAAAACATTGCAGAAGATGCCCTTGAGGGCGCGTCGAACGTAGATGTGTACGCGCCTTATAACAGCCAAACTGAAACCTATATGTGGAACACATCTCTTCCAATTCAGAACAACCATGTAATTCCTTATGGCATTAAGTTTGCAGACGGAATAGACAGTCTGCAAACAGGGGACGAGGTAGAACTGTTTGGAGCGGGCGGATATCTGTATGCCACAGGCAAAGTAAAAGCAAACATAAGCTATGACGCAAAGTGCATTAGCATTGACACTAAAAACAATACTTTAAGTGCAAAGCGAGATGGTGCGTTTACTGTAAATGTAGACTTGTCTATTACAGTGCCGGAGGTTTTGCCTACAGGAACAGAATATAAGAATGTAAAACTAACTCCTGCATCATACGGCGGGCAGGCTTTCAGCGCACCAGCCCAAACATCTACCATACATAGAAGCGTTCGTGCGCTAAATGAAACTCTTAGGGGTAGTGTATCAACTCCTAAAGTTGCAGCGGAAGATATGCTGTCTATTACAGTTCCCATCTATGTAACATTTGGTGGGGATGAGGGTATTGATGTATCAAAGGAAAGCAATCTTGCGCAGCCTATAACTACAGAGACTTTTATCAGGAGTAACGGTGCTGCGTGTACACTTGAGAGCCTTACATGTGTGGAGGCAGAAGCGGGTAGCGCGCAGAAAGTCTTAAAGACAAATGCTGGCACGCTTGATGCACAATCAGATCTGTTTAGCATTCTTGGAAATGGTGATGCATCGTTTGTCGATTTTGGCTATGGAAGCACTAACAACACGTTAGATAGTACAGCCCTTACCAGCATTCAAGATACATTCACGCTAGCTGCATCTTCTGCAGCCTTACCTACAGAACAAAAATTCTCATATCGTCTAAACCTAAGCAGCGGTGGTGCATCAATTAAGACCAGAAGCGAACTAGAAAGTTCACTTGGAACAATCGATAAAACAAAAACTCACCCTCTAGTCTTACTTACTTTCACATTTAAGAAAGCCGACACCAACACAAACTAATAGAAGGGTACGCGTTATGGCTTACAGAAAGGGCATCAGTGTATGTCGAAGTGCTCGCGCACCTGCATACACCTAATAGGGCTAACAGACACAAAGCTTATGAAAAACAAGCAAGAGGAAGAATGGACACAATTATGAAACGCATATCTTTGGCAAAGCGGAGTGTAAGTGCTTTTAGTGCACTTGCTCTGGCTGCCACGATGGTGCCTCTAGCTGGGGCAATGCCGGGTGCAGAAGTTGAGCAAGCTTATGCTGCTGCCACTCCGGGTAAGCAAATGAACATAACTGCTCCTATGTCAATTGAGTTTGGAAGTAGCGACAGTCGCATATCGGCAGATGCAAGCAATGCTACAACTACTTTCAAACTTCAAAACAAGGGCGAGATTGGCATGGCTGTAAGCGAGCTGAACTATTTGGCTCCTAATAAATGGGCAGAAGCTAATAACTTTATCTTAAAGGCAAAAGATGAAGGGCAGCCACTTGGTCTTACTAAAGAGGCTGACCCTACGCTATTTACCATGTGGGAGGGAAATGGTGCCAACCCCGGTGATGCTACCAAAACCATGAAATTTGACTTTGCCACAGTAGGCGATAAATCTATCAAATGGGGAAGCGGCGTACCAAATACTATAGACACTATGATAGATGTGCAGCCATCCAACGAACAGACTTGCACTCTTTATATGGATCTAGCAAGCTCTAATGCTAAGTTAAATACTAATGCTGCGGTATCGAACTCTTATACCTCGCTCGGAAGTGTGAAGTTCACATTTAGTGAATGCTCTACTGTGGGCGATCTTACTGGCTTAAATACCGAACAGTTAAAGACGCAAGATTTTTATCTTAAAGACACAAGAAGCGATGCCACTATTACAAAAGATCAAGTTTTCTCGCTTGACCAAGTAAGTCGCGCTTCTGCAAGTATTAGCAAGTATCAGTACACTGTCGTCGAATCTGTCGGAGGAACTACTGAGGAAACCCCCGGAGGAACTACTGAGGAAACCCCCGGAGGAACTACTGAAGAAACCCCTGATGAGCCCACTGGCGAGACTGTAAGCACCGTAGTAAGTTCGTCACCTTATTACTATTGGTATAAGGATTTATTGGATAAGGATATCGAGCAACATAGTAATGATACTCTCGTAAATCAGCACAATCCAATTGAGGCATACGAATGTCGTACTTATTGGGGATCGCATAGCAAGAATATGGCTAAAACGCAATATCAGCCTACAGATCGCGATAATGCTACATATGATGTTCGTATTATAGGTATCCTGCATGACGATAAGGCAAAAGCAGCGGTAGGTGCGCAGAGTGCTAATGATGCAGACATCAAAGATAATTCTAAAGCTGGTCTTACTTTCCAATTTGTATACGTGATGGATGAGAGTGATATAACTCCTTGGAATTACATTACTGGTGGTTCGGATGCTAGGTATAGGTCATGGGGTTATCGTATCAATTATTCCGATAGTCAAGCATATTCTAATAGAACAGAGGAATGGAGTACCAACGATGGTACATATGATACAAATTATTCATGTTGGGCTGAATCTGAACTTCGTGAACGTATGAACCAAACTTACAGTGTTGCTCAGAATGGTCTTGCTAAGACTTATCGCGAAAAGTATTCCACAAACTATGATGCTCGGACACCTGAGCGTAATGCCAGTTTAGCTAACAAAGAAAAAACAATTTACGACTTAGCTCCAACTGCATTAACTGACAAGATGGTTCCCGTATCAAAACAGACTGGCAAGTTTACTGCCGGTGGTGTTACCGGTGACGCTGAAGCGTCCGTTAATACGCCTCAAGATGGCGAACTGCGTTTTACGTCCGATAAGATGTTTATAGCTAGTTACACAGAACTTAGTGGAAATTACTCAGGTCGTGGTAGCGGTGATAATGTTGCCAAGCTTAGCGGTAATGATGGACTGCAATATGAATATTATAAAGGTATCAATGCAACAGATAGTGCTACATCCCCCAACAGATTAACCAAGCTTTATCAATGGATGGTAGACAATGAAGTGGGAACTATTACAGATGCTTTATCCGGATCTGTAGAACAAGCGGCACATTGGTTTACGCGTTCTATAAGACCAGGTGCCTATAATCAGATGTTAGATGTCCTGCCTGAAGGTAGATTTGGTGAAAATTATCCGGGTAATGCCCTAGGCATCTGTCCCTGTTTCTGTCTCTAATTTCTAAATAAACAAGCCTGCTGAGCTAATGCTCGGTAGGCAAATCTTGGCATGCAATCAAACAACTAGAAACAAGGCGATTTTGCAATGAAAGATACTAGAGGTATACATAAAAAGCGTTTAGGGTATCGCTATGCTTTCGCAGGTGCGGTCGCCTTGGCATGCACATCTGTGTTCTTTGGGGGTGGATGCGCTCAGGCTGCATATGCAAATGAAATGCAGTCGATTTCTACAATGGGTGTGTGGGTTGACCCCAGCCGAGATGCTAGTGCGTTTAACTCTGAAACGAGCATGGCAACACCCTGTGCAAGCATAGATATAGAGTCTGAAGTTAGAGTTTGGACCCAGTCAGAAGAAGATGCAAACACAAGCACATCTGCTGGAAACGCTTCTGCTTCATCCGAGTTAGCTTTGTCTTCAGAAGTAGGCATATGGGTAGATGTTTACGAACGTGAAAGTGGCAATACCGCTGCTGGCAATACTGCTACAACAACAGAACTAGAAACATCCACCAATGTTGGTGTATGGGTAGAAACGGAAGACGATCCTGATGCGGGCAATTCTGCAAGTGGAGTTACGGGCACAACTTCAGATGAGCTGACTGTTCAATCCGAAGTAGGTATATGGGTTGATATTTCAGAAGAAGAAAGTGGCAACACTGCTGCTGGCAACACTGCTACAACAACAGAACTAGAGACATCCACTAATGTTGGTGTATGGGTTGAAGCAGAAGAAGACCCTGACGCGCCTAATTCTGCAAGTGGAGTTACGGGTACGACTTCGGATGAACTAATTGTTCAATCTGAAGTTGGCATCTGGGTTGATATCCCTGAAAACGAAAGCAGCAATGGTGTTGTAATAACAGAACTAGAAACATCAACAAATGTCGGTGTGTGGGTTGAAACGGAAGACGATCCTAATGCGGGCAACTCTGCAAGTGGTGTAACGGGCACAACTTCAGACGAGCTGACTGTTCAATCCGAAGTAGGCATTTGGGTTGATATTCCGGAAAGTGAAAGTGAAAGCGACAACTCTGCTGCTGGCAATACTGCTACAACGACAGAACTAGAAACATCCACTAATGTTGGTGTGTGGGTTGAAACGGAAGATGATCCTGATGCGGGCAACTCTGCAAGTGGAGTTACGGGCACAACTTCGGATGAGTTAACTGTTCAATCCGAAGTAGGCATTTGGGTTACACCTGATAATGGCAACAGTTCATCTGGTGTATATGACCCAACTACATCGCCGACACTTGATGTATCAACTAATGTTGGCGTTTGGGTAGATCCGGTTGGAGATGCTACATTTGAGGGCGAAAATACAGCATCGCCTCAAACTACGCTCGGTATTCGCCTTAGTGTTCCAGATACTTTAGATGTAACTCTCGATCCAAATGTTGGTACGGACTCAAGTGCGGGCTGGCAAGGAAGCGATGCGTCCGGGAACACTACTTGGGACCCGAGCAGCTCTACTAGCGAAGTTGATAGCGGAACAAAACTAGGCGATGTGCTGCACGCAGCAGGCACACCGCAGCGACCGGGGTATCTCTTTGGTGGTTGGTATACAGACAAAGAATGTTCGCCCATCGCAAAGGCAGACCCGGATACGTTAGTTACAGAAGATATGCCTCTATATGCACAGTGGATTGCAATAACTGATGTAGAAGTCCCGATAGACGTACATCTAAACATCAAGCAAGACAGCGCAGATACATTCACTGTAACAACCGATAAAGACACCAAGTTTGAAAGCAGAAGCCCGCTTCCTGTGCAGATTGACAATGTGTCTATTAAGAACGACGCGCAAGCTTCAACGCGCACGCAAAATGCAAAGGATATGCTTGGCAGCAGCGATATAAGCAATGTGAAGCTTCATGTTGCGGCTGCGCAAAGCGGTGACACTTACGAGCTAGCGGTAAGAATAGACGAATCAACTGGTCTTGCAACACTAGATATAACGAACGACACGAACAGGGCAGTTTATTCGCTTCCGCTAAGCGATGCGCTATCTAATACAGGCGCTTACGAGGGCGCTTCTAAGCTAGTTATTCCTGCTGCCACATTCTACGAAAAAGACGGTGTAGCCGCTAAAGAGGCAGATGGCTCTTGGAAGCTAGACGAGGGCACCTTAGATGTTCTTTATGCAATAAGCGGCTTTAACAGCAACACTTTGAGCTACTCGGCTGACTCTGTAGAGATCGCAAAGCTTGTCTACACGATATCTATTCAAGGCGATCCAATAGATACAGAGGTAAAGCTGGTAAGTGAATCGGGCGGCATGGAAGATGCTCCATCAATTCCGGGCGCTGGGAACTAGGGCAAATACAACTTATAGGTAAATGATAGACGGGAAGAAGATGACAGGCGATATAAACAACAATACACAAAAACCTAATGTATCGGGGCGGGGCATGAAGGTGCCGGGCGCAGATAGAGCGCCGCAAACGACAGCGCCCAAGCAGCGGGTACGCACGTCAAGCAAGCCTCCTAAAAAGCGCACAGTAATAATAGTAATAGCGTGTGTGCTGGTGGCTCTTCTTGTGTGGCTTTTGATATGGCTGTTTGCATGCAATGGGAATAGCCTGCTAGATAAAAACGCAAGGTCGGGACAAGCTCCGTATAAAACCCAAGAAGAGATGCAGGCTGAACTTGACCGCACGGTTGAAGAGGGAATGTTTAACATCTCCATTGCAAGCGTTATTAACTTTGCAGATGGCACATCTTCTGGCACCGCCTACATCGAAAACGTACCGGGAAATCAGTACATGATGCAGGTAAAGATTACGGATGACGAAACCGGAGAAGTGCTATACGAATCGGGCATTCTTCAACCTAATCAATACATAGAAAACATCACTCTTGCACGCGATTTAGATGCAGGAAGTTATAACGCTACAGCCACATTTACCGCACTTGATAAGACAACTTATGAAGAGGTAGGTCAGGCTGCCGCAAAGATAACTCTGAACGTAGAAGGATAGGGACTGAATGAAGGGAGAGAGCGGGGATATGCGCTGGGGCGAGCAGACGATGGAGAGAGCGGGAATATGCTCAGTCGCTCTGCAGTCCTCGCTCGGCAGAAATGTTCACAGAACATTTCTGTTCGCTGCGGAACTCGCTTTGTGAGCACATCCCCGCTCTCTCCAACCCTCCCCGAAACGCTTCCAAAAATGTTTCACGTGAAACATTTTTAAGAACAACAAGGTAACAAGTGGATAGGGAATCCGCTTCTACATAGAACCTTGACAATCGAATAGAGGATTAAGTTTGAGCATGAAAAAAGCGTCGGAGCTAAGGGCACTGCACCCCCTTCGGACGCTTTTAATAGCTGAATTATATCGCATGTTGACCCCGGTATTGGGGAATCTTCTATTCGGTTGTCAGGGTGCATAAGCAAGGACAGATGGCTTTGAAGAATAAAGGAGGAAAAGCCATGAAGAAAACAAGTAAGTTAATAGGTGCATTGGGTCTAAGCGCCGCCTTGATCGTAGGCACAGCACTACCAGCTTTCGCTGTCGAGTCAGACGAAAACGGCATTGTGACTGCTGGCACAGATGTTTCGTCAACTGACAGCGCCGGTCAAACAACAGGAGAAACTACCGTTTACATGGCTGCAACCCAGACACAGATTAGCGCCACCATTCCTTTAGCGATTGCTGTATATGCTCCTAGTGCAGGTGGTGAACTTACTACGCCTCGCGAAAGCGCTTATACCATCACCAACAATAGCGAAAACGCAAAATTGTATGTATCGAAAGTTGAGTCTACTCTGCTTCCAGAAGCACCTTCTAATACATCGGATGTAAACTGGACAGCTGCTAAAGAATCTACTCTGGATGAGGCTCTAAGTACTCTTCCGACTACGGCATACAATAGTACTTCAAATTTCATCACTATTAGTGGCTCTAATGCGGCTGCCAGTGCTAAATATGGTACCGTTTTTGTAAATTTAACTGCAGGTCAGCTGTCAGATAAAGCATATGACGAAGTTACTAAAACAGAAAAAGCTTATGGTGATGGTAATACCTATATTAAGAAAAACATGCTGAATGCAGACAATAACGTTGTTCCCTATGACGGTGTTGAGTCTTTAGTTTTAGCCGGTGGATCTAATACCTCTGATGCGAATTCTGGCTATAAATCTAGCCACGCAGTAAATTGGGAGATGGAAGCCAATAATGTAGATAAAACTAATCTTGATTCACAAATTGGTCTGCGTCTTGAAGGTTATGCATCTCAACTGAATATAGGCTCTACTGCTGGTCAGCTCACCTCTGACACGCTGGTGCAATTAATGAAGATTACTTATACGGTTCAAGCATCCAGCGCTCATGTTGGAGCAAAGAATATGGTTCAGACTAAATTCGAGTATCCTTCACTAGCGGTTTAGTCGAAAAGTAGCTTGATATGTCGCGCGATATGGGACAACAAGATAACAGAGACACGCATCGGGTAGTAAGCGATCGCGCGAACACCTATGGGATGAGGGCATCTGGATTTAATTCAGGTGCCACATCCTCTGGTTACTATCAGCAGCAGCCATATACGGTGCAATCGCAGCAAGCGCCTCAGCCTCAAACTCAGCCGCAGCAACCCCAGCAGCCGCAGCCGCAATGGTTCCAAGGACCAGATGGCACGCAGTATATTCTGGGACCAGATAACAGGCTATATCCTGTTGCGCCAAGCGACGCTGCACCCAAGCCCAAAAAACACAAAGCAGGCTTTTGGGTGGCAATAATACTTTCAATTGTATGCATTGCGCTAGCTGCAATAGTGACATTCAACATGTGCACTGAAAAGCCTAAACGGTCAGGTGAACTGGGCTCTGTTGCTGGCATGAGCGAAGACGAAATAAGAGACGAACTAGATAAAGTTGTACAAGCAGGAATGTTCGACATATCTATTGCCTCTATGGCTCAGTTTGAAGACGGCACAAGCAAAGGTGATCTGAAAATAGAAAACCCAGCGACTAACCACTACTTAATGAAAGTAGACATCTCGCGAGACGATACCGGGGAAGTTATCTATTCAACAGACATGATAGAGCCGGGGTACATGATCTATTCGGATGCGCTTTCAAAAGACCTAGATGCTGGCACGTATCAGTGTAGTGCAACTTTTACCGCATATGACGAACAAGAAATAGAAGTAGGCAAAGCATCAGCCAAAACAACAATAGTAGTTAAAAACTAGCGAAACAAAGAAACAAAGAATGCTGTGCATATAGCACAAGGCATCTGTTTGTGTGCCATATACAGGGCATTCTTGCAAAAGAAGGTATAAGGGAAAGCGATTTAGGGAAACAACTATGAAAACACTCGCTAAAAAGATTGTATCGTGTATGGTGGCTTTGGTGCTCGTCTGCTCGTTTGTTCCTGTGTCTGCCATGGCAAACAGCGCTGACATAAACGATGAAGGCATAGGCGAAAAAGCAAGCATAGTAAGTACAGATGCAGCTGTGGCTGACACCACCGTGTACCTAAAAGCTATCGATACGTCTTATCAGATAGATCAGGTATCGGGTAGTGGTGTTTGGCTTGAAGGCGAAGATATGTGGGTTCATACCGCCTATGGCGATGAAGGCTGCAATTCTTATCTTGTTAGTTGGTATAGGCAACCCTATAAGCTAGACCCTAACGCAACGGATGAAAATAGTTATATAGCCGGCAGCGTAGAGACTCTTGTAGAAAATCATGCGGTAACTACACATACCGATAAATTTGTATTCAATAAGTCGTGGGATAAGTCTATAGACCCTACTCAATATAAATATGTTTATTGGGCTGAAGTGTCGCAGAATGTAAACGGCACATGGATTCAAGCAAAAAATACAGCTGAGCCAAGCGATATAACGCGCATGGTAGCGCAATGGTGGACAGGACCTTTATACGACAAGTACGACGCAATAAATCCCGCAAATCCGGGAGACTGGACTTGGAGTGCGTGGGGTGCGGTAGATAGCACAATAGGTGCAACCGGTCTTTTCCCGAAGAGCGCTGAACTTCAAAGCGAAAGCCTAGCTACTAGCCCAGTTTATACAGACATTACATCGGCTGTGCAGGCGAATGAAAATGAACAGGTGTTTGGCGCATGGGATCTGAATATTGTTCCGGGAGAGGATGCAGACGGTGCGTTCATTAACAGCATCCGCATGACAACAGATGCTACAGAACCTGCAAAAGATATTCTGGACGCGCTTGCAAACGGCGAAATTTCTGCCGATCAAGCAAAGGCAAAACTGGAAGACAGCTTAAAGCTGTGCAGTTATAAAGAAAACAAATTGGAAGATATACAAACGAAGTATCGCATAGAACAAGAAGGTGCAGCTTTTCGCGCTTACTTAGACTACTTTACCGATGATGCAGCCGCGCAGGCATCGGGCAATTTGGGTATGGTTGTGTTGGTGGGCACAACGCAGCCCTCTGGTGTAGATTCACACTATGTAACTTTAGTGGTGAACAAAGACGCAAGTGGAAATGTAAACGGTACAACTAGTGTGTCTGCCGGACAGCATGTAGTATATGAAAACCAGTCGCCTACTTACACTTTTGAGCCAGATGCAAAATATTATGGCGAATATAAAGTTGAATATGCCGATGCTGCAAATGGCGGCGCTTGGACAACTTTAACAGCGGGAACAGATTACACATCTGGTGCGAATTTCGTTATGCTTGGTGTGGCAGGTGCAAGCGGAGATGTAGTTCCCACTCTTTCCGTTTATAAAGCCGATCTGCGTATAACGGTAGAATTTAAAGAGATAACAACACCGCCTTCAGCTGATACTGAACACGATATAACGCTTTCCAAAATTAGTGGAGCTAACACAGCGCAGGTTACATTCATTGGTTCCGATGGGCGCGAAGTTGTGCTTGCAGCGCCGGGTAGTGCTGGCGCGTTTCCAGCTGATGCTGTCGGTATAGAAGTAGCGCCGCCTGAAGGTTTTAGCGCATCGCACGCGATAGTAACTTGGGCAGACAATTCCACCGAGACGATAAATTTCAACAACAATGCAGCGCTTATTAGCTACTTGCAATCGGCGGCTAGCATTGAAATAGTGCTAGAACCAAGCACTTTAGAGCCTAAGTACGTAAACGTAACTATAGATTCTGCTGCGCGCGCATATTTCGACAACATAGATTCCAATGGTGTACAAACTGTAGAAATTGGCGGTACAGCGTCGTTTAATGTTACGGCACCTGCATGGTCTACAATTAAAAGCATAAGCGTTAGTGCAAGCGATGGCAGCGCTGTGTCTAGCAATAACGTGCGTGTAGGTGGCATAGGGGAGCAAACTGGTTCACTTGTAATCTATAACGTAGCGAAAAATTTGCGTGTAAGCGCACAGTTTGAATACGAAACTCGCAAACTTATAGTGCCCGCTGCATCTGATGTAATGGGCGCAAGTAGCATAGATAAAAGTGGCACTTACAATATATCAACCGATCCGAATAATCCGGCGAAAGTTACCGTGCGTTTAGACGCGGGCTATGAACTTCCCGCGACAGGCGTGGTGCTTACGGGCAAGCTAGGCGGACAAGATATAAGCATGCCAGCTGCTGCTGTTAAGCAAAGCGATGGGTCGTATGTAGTGGTTGTTGACCTAGGTAGTCCTACTGTGTCTACTGCTCCGGGAAACTGGGATAAAGATGCAGGCATTACTGTGAACATAACGCCTACAAAGATGCCTATTCAGGAAGTATTTCACAAGATTAATACCAGCGTATATGCGGGGCACGAGAATTTCGGCAGCATAACGCAGTCATTTGATGTAAGCGATAACTCAGATGCCTTAGTGGAAATTTTCCCCAAGGACGACTATGTTGCAAGCGTTACTGTGGATGGTTTCGCCATAAAAGCGGTAGAGGCGGGTGGCAGTAGCAGCGCTAATATAGTGTTCTACAACGGCACTAACGAAAACGATACTGAGCACTACGGTGCGCCAGTTCTTATCATAAAGAAAGTTATTGCCGACTATAAAGTTCAGGCGAGTTTTGCTCATAAGACCGACATATCAAGCGACCAACAGCCGCCCGATGGCGGCTATCGTGATACGGTTGACATTATTAGCAATTGCGATTCTAGCCAAGGAACTATAGAACCCGGTTCTATTGCAAGCGTATATAAAGACACAACAAACAAACTTACTGCAATTCCGGCAGAGCGCCACGAACTTGATAAGCTGGTAGTAGATGGAGTGTGCGTGTTCTATGATGGTGCCCAGCTAAAAGATGACCCAGATGCGCTAAAGCAGGCAGCAAGTGCAGGCATTACCTTTGATGCCAGCCAGCAAAAATACTGCATAGAGCGCGATGGGCATCGCGACTATTTCAGCGTGCAATACAACGAGCAAACCGGTAGCGCCGAAGTTGTATTTAGCGAAGTTCAGGCAAACCATGATTTAAGTGCCGATTTTGCGCGCTTTAAGGAAGTAGATCTTTATGTTGATAGCGAAGGCGGTTCGGTATTTGCCGAAGGCAAGGTAGACGGCTTGAAACAGATGCGTTGGAAAATACGCAAAGACTTAGAAGTTTATATAACGCCAGAGGATGGATATGGTGTGTCTTCAGCCAAACTAATAACAACTGAAGGCGATGGTAGTACCAAAGAAACCGACATATCAAACAGCTTAGAAAAGGTAGCTACATCTTCTGTATCAACAAGTGCGAGCAATAAGCTTCTATCTGATATGGTGGGCGTAGTTACAGGTGCCGAAAAAGCATATGCGGCAGCTAGCGCTACATCTTATAAGTATGTGGTGCCGTCTTCCCTTATGACTCAGATGGAAGGTGAAAGCGCAATTGTACGTGTTGCGTTTGCGAAAGACGATACAAATAATGTTCTGCATTCTGTGAAAGTTGACGTTAGGGAAGGCGCAGGCTTTGTGCAGGACGCAAATGGCAACAATGTAAAATCGGCAGATTTTAGTGTGCGCCATGCCGATAACCTAACATTTACACTGGTGCCTAGTTTAAGCACGCCGTATGCCTATGTGCAGATTGGAAACGACAAGCGCATATATTACGGCAATGCTAAGCAGGTAACTGTTCAAAATGTGCAAGCTGATACGCAAGTTTATATAGACTTTGTAAGCATTCCTTATGCGGGTGACAACAATTCTGGTACACGCGCTTTAAAGCACTTGCAAAGCCTTGCCCGCACGGGCGATTTAAGCGCACCGCTTGCTTTCGGTCTTTTGACAGTTGCTTTTGCGGCTTGTGGTATAGCAATGCTTGCGTCTAACAGGCGGCGCAATGGGGAAGAAGACTAACTTTAGTGGCGCATCCTTGCGGTTCGCAGAATGTCATATGGTGGTGTGCGGTATAATCGCAGACGCTAGATAACATTTGCAAAAACGCAGGAAGAAGACCATGGGTATAGCAGAAGAGTCACTTGAAAAACATGAGCAATGGCATGGAAAAATAGATACAACTCCGAAAATGAATATTGCCACGCGGCACGATCTTGCGGTGGCTTATACGCCGGGTGTTGCTAAGCCTTGTGAAGTTATAGCTGAAAATCCGCAGGCGGTGTATGACTACACGATAAAGGCTAATACGGTAGCTGTAGTAACCGATGGCAGTGCGGTACTTGGGTTGGGCAATATTGGTCCTAGGGCAGCGCTGCCTGTTATGGAAGGCAAGTGCGCGCTGTTCAAAACTTTCGGCGACGTTAATGCGTTTCCGATATGCCTAGATACGCAAGATACTGATGAAATTGTTGATGCGTGCATAAAACTAGCGCCTGTGTTTGGCGGAATAAACCTTGAGGATATATCTGCGCCGCGCTGTTTCGAAATAGAAGAGCGCCTAAACGATGCGCTGGATATACCCGTTTTCCACGACGATCAGCATGGTACCGCTATTGTTGTACTTTCGGCATTAATAAATTCGCTGAAGCTTGTGGGCAAGCGCGTAGAAGATGTGCGTGTGGTTATGAGCGGCGCGGGTGCAGCCGGTATTGCAATAGCGCGTCTTCTTCTGTCGTATGGTTTTAAGAACATAATAATGTGTGGTAGCCGCGGAATAATATCTTCGAAGTTGGAAGGTATAAATTCGGCGCAGCGTGCAATGCTAGAGGTAACAAATTTGCAAGATATGTCAGGTACGTTGGCAGATGCAATGGTGGGTGCCGATGTATTTGTTGGGGTAAGTGCGCCCGGTGTGGTAACTCGCGAAATGGTGGAACATATGGCAGATAAGCCAATAGTGTTTGCTATGGCGAACCCCGTACCTGAAATATACCCGGAAGATGCGCTGGCTGCGGGTGCTGCTGTTGTTGGTACTGGTCGTAGCGATTTTCCGAATCAAGTAAATAACGTTATAGCTTTCCCCGGCATATTTAAGGGAGCGTTGCAGGCGCGCGCGGAGCGGATAACCGAGCCTATGAAACTGGCTGCTGCAAAAGCCCTAGCTAACCTTGTAAGCGAAGATGAGCTATCGGCAGATTTTGTTATGCCTGATCCGTTTGATCCGCGTGTGGCTGAAGCTGTTGCCGCTGCTGTGCGTAAATGCGCAGAGAATGCTTAAGGAATTCTATATTGGGTGGTTTTTTTATAACTTTCGAAGGCGACGATGGTGTAGGGAAATCTACACATGTGCATCTGCTTGCTGAAACCTTATCTAGTATGGGTTTCGATGTGCTGTGTCTGCGTGAGCCCGGCAACACATCTATAGGTGAAAAGCTGCGCGACGTGTTGCTTGACAGCGGCAATTCCGAGATGGTTCCAGAGTGCGAGTTGCTTATATATGAGGCGGCGCGCTCGCAGATGGTGCGCGAGGTTCTAATTCCTGCTTTGCAGGCTGATAAGGTGGTCATATGCGATCGCTTTACCGATTCTACATTGGCTTATCAAGCTGCAGGGCGCGGTCTTTCCGCTGAATTTGTTGAAGCTGCTAACAATTTTGCTACTGGTGGCTTGCAGCCAGATTTAACAATACTGATGGAATTGCCAGACACTTCAGAGAAGGTAAGACGCATTGAAAAGCGTGGTGCTAGCGATAGGCTAGAGTTAGCTGGGGCAGATTTTCATAACCGTGTAAGCAATGCCTTTGCGAATATGCCCAATGCACATATGCAGCGAATTGTTAGGGTTGTTACAGAAGATGATGAAGAGGAAACGGCGAAGCGCGTTATAGAGCTTGTGTGTGCACGCATGGGTATAGAGGCTACACATGATGCAAGCGCTGCGTCAAACATTGAGGATGGGTGTGAAAGAGGCGCGCGTGGCTGATGCGTTTGAGAGCATACTTGGGCAGCCGCAAGTACGCGATTTGCTTCGCACTAGCGTTCGTTCAGAGCGCATAACTCATGCGTATCTTTTTACTGGTCCTGCGGGTTCGAACAAAACGGCTACGGCGTATGCACTAGCGCGTGCGCTTTTGTGTCCTAAAGGGGCAAAAGGTCCGGGCGGCGGTTTGTGTGGTTATTGCGATAATTGTTCTCGTATTGTTCGCCGCACGCATCCCGATGTTCACTTTATAGAACCGGCTGGCATGAACGGGTGGCTAATAGAGCAAATACGCGAAATAGCATCAGATGTTGCTCTGGCACCAATACAGGCTAACATTAAAGTTTACATACTTGATAGGGTAGATCTTATGGGAGTTGCGCCCGCGAATGCGTTCCTGAAAACACTGGAAGAACCACCCGATAATGTTGTGTTTATTTTGATGGGGCGCACACGTAATTCGGTTCTGCCTACAATTGTATCGCGCTGTCAGGTTATTCCGTTTCGCCACATTCCGCCGACCGAGGCTGCGGGCATTGTTAGCCAGAATACAGGTGCGCAACCGCAACTTGCACGGCAGGCGATAGAGGCTTGTGGTGGATCAATTTCGGCTGCTGTGGCTTTTCTGCGTGCGTCGGGAAATGAACGTGTTGGTTTTCGCGCCAAGGTGCTAAAAATCTTGGCTGATATAGATACGGCAGACGATTGGCATATCATTCGCCACGCACGCGATCTAGTGCAGCTATCAAAAGCGCCGCTAGATGCTGTTCGCGTGCAGCTTGAGCAAGAAATTTCTGCGAATGCCGATTTTCTGGAGAAGTCGGCTATGCGCCAGATAGAAGCTCGCAATAAGCGTCAAATGTCGGCGAAGACGCGCGAATACCTGAATCAAACAATTGATATTGCAATATCTTGGCTGCGAGATGTGCTTGTGGTGTGTGCAGGTACGCCTGAACTTGTTATTAATACTGACGTTATGTCCGACATACAGGCAGTTGCCGCTGCCGCTGATGTGGCTTCTGTATCGCGTGCGTTGGCTTCTGTAAGTCAGCTTTCGGGCATGCTGTCCTATAATGTATCTCCAGAAACATGCATAGATGTTCTACTTTTAGAAATAAAGGATGGTTTGAATGGCACTGGTAGCGCCAGTTAACCTTGCATATAACGTGCATACACTTTGGTTTAGCCCTGAAGGTTTAGACCTAAAGGCAGGTGACAAGGTTGTTGTAGAAACCGCACGCGGCTTAGAGTTAGGCGTGTGCGCAAGTGAAATTATCGAGGTTTCTGCCGAGGATATAGAAAATCTGAAAAGTCCGCTTAAGCCTGTTAAACGCATAGCTACGGATGAAGATTTGCAAAAAGCTGAGGAAATGGAGCGGCTCTCGAAAGAAGCTATGGTGGTATTTCGGGAACTCGCGCGTGAAACTAGCGAAGATATGCATCCGGTTTCGGTGGAGTATCTGCTAGATGGCGACAAAGCGGTGTTTTACTTCGAAAGCGAAGCCCGCATAGATTTTCGTGAATTGGTGCGCAAACTTGCTGCGCGTTTTCATGTGCGTATCGATATGCGACAGATCGGCGTTCGCGACGAAGCGCGCATTGTGGGAGGATTGGCACACTGTGGGCAAGTGGTTTGCTGTAAGCGATTGGGCGGCGAATTTAATCCGGTGTCTATTCGTATGGCAAAAGATCAAGATTTGTCTTTGAACCCGCAGAAAATATCCGGTTTGTGCGGCAGATTGATGTGCTGTCTGCGTTACGAAAACGAGGCTTACTGCGACTTTAAGCAGCGTGCTCCTAAACTTCGGGCTCCTATTCAGACGCCCGACGGGGAAGCTAGGGTAATAGAATTTGATGTTCCTCGCGAAGTTATAGTTCTGCAGATTGATGAAGAAAAACCTATAAAGGTTCCGCTTGCAGCATTTGAACCTGCTCGGGATGGCAAACGTCCAAGTGCTGTAGGTGCCGAGGCGTGGGAGGACGCTAAGGGAAAAAGTACAGAGTTGTTTAGTACTACAGCAAGTTTTGAGATATCAAAATTTACAGGTAATGATAAATTGGCTATAGCAGGCGAATTGCACAGGTCACATTCGCAAGTTGAGCCCAGCGCGGGCATACTGGGTTCTTCGGTTGATACGCACAGAAAGCCTCGCAAGCGTAGTGGACGTGCGTCTGCGGCAGATCAATCGCCGCAGCCACAGCAAGCACCTACGAAGACCGATCCGAAAAGAATTCCGCGCCGTAGGCGTTCCACGAAAATATCAGGCGGCGAAATTCAGCGCGTTCAAAACGAAAACTCTCAGGCAGATTCGCCAAAAGTGCAACCCAAAAAGAAGCAGAAAGCATCATCAAATTCGCAGAAACAAAATGGGCAGAAACGACAAGTTTTGCGTCCGGGGCATAAGTCATCCTCGCTTTCGCGTGCTGATGCCGACGATAAGAAGCAGGCTTTCTCGCATAAACAAAGGCGACCTAGGCGGCGCAAGAACGCAAACGATGCAAGTGGCAATGCGTCTGGTGGCAACAAAAAGGGCGGCGATAAATAATGCGTCTCGATTGGGCTTTATATACCGATCTGTATCAAATTACGATGGCGCAGGCATATTGGGCTTCTAACAAAATAGACGACCGAGCTACTTTTACAATGTTCTTTCGCGACTACCCATTTAACGGTGGGTATGCTGTAGCTTGCGGAATGGAACAGCTAACTCAGATGTTGGCTGATTATAGTTTTTCTCAGGAAGATATCGACTATCTTGCTAGCGTGAAATCGCCAGATGGAACGCGCATGTTCGATGCGGATTTCCTGAAGTTTTTAATGGATATGCGTCTAAATGTAGATATTGAGGCGGTAGCTGAGGGCACAATTGTTTTTCCATATGAGCCGATAATGCGTGTCAGCGGACCTATTATGCAGTGTCAATTGCTAGAAACAATGTTGCTTAACTGTGTAAATTTCCAGACGCTTATAGCCACAAAAGCTGCGCGCATATGCCGCGCAACACATGGAATGCCGGTGGCAGAATTTGGGTTGCGCCGCGCACAGGGCACTGGTGGTTTGTGGGCAAGCCGTGCTGCGTTTGTGGGCGGTTGCGCTTCAACTTCCAACGTGCTTGCTGGAAAGCTTTATGGAATACCAGTGTCGGGTACGCATTCGCATTCGTGGGTAATGTCGTTTGAAAGCGAGTTGGAAGCGTTTAGGGAATATGCCCGCTCTTTTCCGTCGAACTGCACGCTTTTGGTTGACACCTACGATGTTGAGGAAGGCGTGCGCAATGCAATAAAAGTTGGGCTAGAGATGCGCCAGCGCGGCGAAAAATTGTCAGGAATACGCATAGATTCTGGCGATTTAGCGTGGCTTGCTAGGAAAGCGCGCAAAATGTTAGACGATGCTGGGCTGATTGATGTTGGCATTGTGCTTTCAAACGATTTGGACGAGCGTACCGTAGAATCAATAATGGATGAAGGTACACCTGTAAATGCTTGGGGTATAGGTACGCGGCTTGCTACAGGTTACGATCAGCCCACTCTTGGTGGCGTTTATAAGCTTTCGGCAATTAAGCCTGCGGGGTCTAACACATGGAAAGACCGGTTGAAGATATCTGAATCGGCTGCGAAGTTAACAATGCCCGGCGTGCTAAATGTGCGTCGTTATTTTAACGAAGATGGACATGTTGCAGGCGATATGGTCTACGATGTAAATAGTAAAATTGATGCATCTGAGGTGATAGTCGATCCGATGGATCCTCTGCGTCAAAAGCAATTGAAGGGCAAACGCAATGTTGTGTTGTTGCAGCCTTTTATTCGCAATGGCGCTATAGTTTGTGATAAGTCGTTCACCGATGCAAAAGTGGCACGAAACCGCGCCAGTGAGCAACTTGAAACTTTGGATGAAACGCAGTTGCGCATGTTGAATCCGCATACTTATCCTGTTGGTCTTGAGCGCGGATTGCACGAGCGCAGGCAAAACCTTGTAGCGCAACTTCGTTCTATAGACAGATAAAAGCCAACTGTTTTGAAAGCGAAATAAAATGATACGCATAATTACAGACTCGGTTGCATCTATTACTGAAGATACTGCCCGAAAGCGTAACATAGAGGTGGTTTCGCTGTTCGTTAACTATGACGGAGTTGAACATGTAGAAACCGAAATGGACATAGATGGCTTTTATGAAACCATCGAACAGCGCATAAATAATATTCCTACATCTAGTCAGCCGTCGCAGCATGTTCTGGAAAGCATTTTGGAAGATGCAGCTATAGCGGGCGATAGCGTTGTGGGAATTTTCATATCGTCTAAGCTGTCTGGTACTTTAGAAGGCGCGATACGTGCTGCGCGCATGGTGAAATCGCGCAATATAAATTTCCAATGCGCGATGATAGATTCGACATCTGCCGGATCTGACGAGGCTTTTGTTGTGCTAGATGCTGCCGATAAGCGCGATATGGGTGCATCGTTTGAAGAAGTGATTGTTGCGGCTGAATTAGCGGTTATGCGTTCTAGGTTCTTGTTTATACCGGAATCGTTGGCATTTTTGCGTGCTGGTGGGCGTATAGGTGCAGCTTCGGCGCTTTTGGGAACCGTCATCCAGATTTCGCCAATTTTAACGGTGGTTGATGGCATGCCCGATACATTGGCAAAAGTTCGCACGCACAAGCGGGCGGTAGCTGCTATGGTTCAAGCATTTAAGAGCGACGTTGACGAGTACGGCTTGAAAAGAGTTGTAGTTCACTATATAGGCAAGAAAACCAAAGCGTTAGAGCAGTTGCTTGAGACAGTACGAGAAATATCTGGTACCGATGTGGAAGTGCATCCCGTAAGCCCCGTAGTGGGCGTTCATGTTGGACCTGCTATAGGTATTGCTTATGAGTGTGTAGAATTTATTAAAGGGAAACTTACAAGTGATAATCCTGATCTTTCAGTGGCAGTTTAGACTAGCGCTAGGAGAAAATTATGCGTAGATGCAATTTAATAGTAGATTCATGTTGTGACCTGCCGGTAGAACTGCTAAACCGCGAAGGCGTTACGTTGTTGAAATTCCCCTATATAGTGGGTGAGCGCACATTTGAAGACGATATGTTTCAAACGCTTGGTGCGTCCGATTTTTACGATGCCATGCGCAAAGGCGCGCAGCCATCTACATCGCAGCTTTCGGTGCCTGTGCTTACGACCGCTTTTGAAGCGGCAGCTGAAGACGGAACGCCTACGGTGTATTTGTCGTTCACAAGTGGGCTTTCGGGCAGTTTTAGTGTGGCTGAAATGGTGCGCGATCAGGTGCTTTCACGCCACGAAGGTTTCGAATTGTATTTGGTTGACACGCGCTTGGCATCTATTGCTGAAGGCGTAGTCGTTTTTGAAGCGATAAATCAGATGGAAAAGGGGCTGACTGCCGAAGAGTTAGCACAGTGGGCAAGTGAGGCGCGCTATTTTGTCGATTGCGAATTTATGGTTGATGACTTAGATACGCTTCAGCGTGGTGGACGCATACCTTCTAGTGTGGCTGTGGCTGGTGCGGCATTAGATGTTAAGCCGATGCTTACCATAGACACCGATGGTACGCTGAAGTTGGTAGGAGTGGCGCGTGGGCGCAAAAAAGGCATAAAGCAGCTAGCTGAATATTACGCCAAGCACGTTGACTTTAATGGGCGAGGCAATTATGTAATGGTTGGTAACACGGATTGCGAAAAAGATATGGCACGGCTTTGCGATTCGCTTAACAAGGGGGGCGAAAATCCTCTAATTATTAAATCTTCAATAGGACCTGTAATTGGTTCGCATGTTGGACCGGGAATGTTAGCAATAGCTTTTTGGGGAAGCGATCAGCGCGAGAATATGTCTGTAGCTGACCGTATAGCTAATCGCATAAGGAAGGCGGAATAGCGTGGGTGTTTATGCATATAGAGGTTGCGATAATCTTATAGAGGCTATTTCTCCCAGACTGGAAGAGGCTGGATGGCACCGCGAAGGCGAACCCGAATTAGCCGATATGGTAATAACGTATTTCCCCACAATGAACGATTTGGAAGATTTATGCTTTGGCGATAATGGGCTTATGCAGGTTATGAAGCCGGGGTCGATGATAGTTGATCTTAGTTCGGTTACTCCAAATTTTGCGCGCGAAATGAATGCCATAGCTACTTTGTCCGACTTGAAGTTTGTTGAAGCCCCGCTTGTTGTTAAGGATATGACATTGGCGGACGCTTTTGCGCGCGACAATATTTTTTGCTTTGCCTCCGGTGAAGACGGTTGCGTTGTGGAAGCAAAAGATTTGCTGGATGCAATATTTTGCGAAGTAAAAATTGTGGGCGGTGGTGGCGCGGCGCAGTTGATGCGTGCGGCAAATACCTTACAGACAGTGGCTGGTGTTATTTCGGCAATAGAAGCGCATGCGTTATTTATGGCATCGAAAAGGTCGATATCTAGCATTGAGATGGGCGAAATTCAGATTGAGTTTTCCGACTTTGGGGCCCAAGCGATAATACAAGCTATTCGCGATGAGCGCTTCGATAGCTCTTTTACTTGCGAAATGCTTATGGGTGAACTGTCGGCTGCGATAATGGCGGCTGACGATTACGAGCTAATAATGCCTCAGGCAGAATCGGCTATGCATTTATTGGAGTTGCTGGCTGTTATAGGCGGCGCTGATAAAGCCCCTGTGGCATTAGCGCTAGTATATGGCGAAGAGGCGGCGTGTGCTGCTAATGGGCTTGACTGGTCGAGAGCCGAGACGCTATACGCGCAGGAAGATGGCATATATTCAGAAGATGATTACGATGATGCCTTTGACGACTACGACGATAGCGACGATAGCGGTTCGATAGGCTTTGGCTATTCGGTAAACTAGCAGCAGTTTTCACGTATATTAAAAGTATGTCTGAGCAGACTATTCCGCACAATTATTCACACTGTATGCTGTGCCCACGTGCTTGTGGGGTTAATCGGCGGGATGGGCAGCGTGGCGCTTGTGCATCTAGTGCTGTTATGACTGTTGCGCGTGTAGGTTTGCATGCTTGGGAAGAGCCACCTATAAGTGGGAATGTTGGTAGTGGCACCATATTTTTTACGGGATGTTCGCTGGCTTGTTCGTATTGCCAAAACTCTGCGATATCGCATGGTGGGTGTGGACAACAATTCAGTGTGGACATGCTTGTGCAGTCGTGTTTGTCGCTGCAGAAAATGGGTGCTATGAATGTGAATATGGTTACGCCGACGCATTTTGCTCCCAGTGTGCGGCTGGCTATAGGTGTCGCAAAAGATCGGGGGCTGCGACTGCCTGTGGTATGGAACACCAGCGGATACGAAACAGTGGATGCTATACGTGCTAACAGCGGTTATGTAGATGTGTATTTAACAGATTATAAGTATGCAGATTCTAATCTTGCAGCTTCACTTTCTGGGGTAGCCGATTACGCAGATGTTGCGGCGGCGGCAATTGGGGCAATGATAGATCAGGTGGGGGCTCCTACATATGACGAATTTGGGGGCGTTCAGCGGATGGTGTCTGGAGTTGTGGTGCGTCACTTGGTGTTGCCCGGTCATGTAGATGAGTCTATTGAGGTTGTCCGGCGTGTTCATGAGGAATTTGGAGATAGCGTGCGACTGTCGATAATGAATCAGTACACTCCCGTATTGCCCCGCTTGGCGCAGCAAGGAAGCAGTAGGGCTGCTGCGTGTTTGCGGCGTTTTCCAGAACTTGCTAGATGCGTGAGCGATAGTGAATATGAGGCGGTACTAGATTTCGCTGATACAATAGGAATTGAAGATTATTTTTGGCAACAAGGTGCTGCTGCTAGCGAAAGTTTTATTCCCGATTTTTGTTGCGATTAGAGCTATTCTGCGCTGATTTGACAAAAGCCAAATGTGTGCTTAATACAGAAAACCTGCACTCAATTGACTTAAAAAATACACATACGCTGGTATTTTGTGAAGAAAATGTTGCAAACCTGTAGTTGAATTGTAGGAATGTTGGTTCTGAAGGCAATGAAAGGCAATTGCAAGGTAGCCTTATTTGCGCAATTGTAGGCGAGGTTAGGATATCTATTTGTATTTAATGAAAAGGGTTAGGTCCCAATTCATAACGTTTTGCATTCTTCTAGCGCTTCTTCTTACTACTATGTTATATGTGTCTCAGTGGGCGGAATCTCCTCTTGTGCAGTTGGCGTTTGCCGATCCTGTTGCTGCAGCGGACGATAAAGCCAGCGGCGAAAATACGCTAGGAAATATGGTTGGAAGTCAGATTAATGGTGTTGCCGAGACTGCTAAGGTAGAGGCTTTGGTGTCTGTGGCTGAAAACAATATTGGTGCAAGATATGTGCGCGGCGGGCGCACGCCTTCTGGTTTCGATTGTTCTGGTCTTGTGCAATATTGCGCTGGCGAAGCGTTAGGGATTGAGCTTCCGCGCACCAGTTATTCTCAGGCACAATATGGAATAGATGTGCCAATGGATCAACTGCAGCGTGGAGACATTTTGTTTTGGGGTTCGCGCGGCGGTGCGCATCATGTAGGTATTTATGTGGGCGACAACACTTATATACATGCTGCCGGCAGAGGGGAAGGTGTATGTTATTCCACTTTTGATACCTATAAGCCATCGTTTGCTAAGCGAATAATATAGGCGCAGGCTATAGGCGCAGGCGCATTTTAGAGATTTTAGAGATTTCGAAAATTTCTACCGACGAATGTGAAGTGTTATTACCAGTTTCAATTATGTAGGCTATAATACAACCTTGTTTGCCAGCGTGGCTCAACGGTAGAGCAACTGATTTGTAATCAGTGGGTTGCGGGTTCGATTCCTGTCGCTGGCTCCAGAATTTATCGCAGGTCAAGTGAGATTTCTTGCTTGACCTGCTTTGCTTCTGATATTTGCTTCATATGTTCAAATCTGCAGATTGCTGCGATATTCACCTATGAATCCGGCGAAGAAATTGCAGTCACATTTCCCGATCTAGACGTAGCTACCAGCGGATAGACAAACGAAGATGCTCTGCTTTCGGCACGTGAGCTTCTAGGATGTGTGATATAGGCAGAAAAGTGTGTAAGGCTCAGTCGATTGCATATGGATAGGGCGCGCTGTTGTGGAACTCTGACCAAACCAGACCGTGTGTTGCCTTCGTCACTTTTTAGGCGAAAAATGGTCAAAACTTCCGACTTTCCACAGTCTATAATGCTAAATTACGCCAATTACGAATCAAAATGGAATTGAAGAACCTTGTTTGCCCAGTGTTCTCCACAATTCAAGTTAACTATGTGGCGCTATGACCATGGAAAGCTGGAAGTTTTGACCATTTTTCTAACTTTTTTGAACTAGTATGCGGATGAGTTGGATCGTAATCTAGCGTCAACTTTGAGAGAGTTTACCCAAACGCCATCCAACAAACACTTTAAGCTATCTTGCGGAGGTATCGTTTTTCCTAACACTAGAGCCTCTGCATAAGGTACATCTCCACCTCTGCCTTCCTGCTTTTGTGAATCCTTTTTCTTCGTCTTGCCGCCGCAGATTGCACATTTTCTAGTAAACACTGCTCACCCCTGTCCATAACTGACTTTTTCTTAGAAAAAGCTTGCCTGAACAGGGATGTCATGTCAGAATCCTACACACTTTTCTGCCTATATGCCCAAACGAAGATGCTCTGCTTTCGGCACGCGAGCTTCTAGGATGTGTGATATACGGATTGGAAGAAGATGGCGAGGATATTCCCGAACCTACACCTTTAGAGGCTGTGGAAATAGAAGCCAATGATATACGGAAGCTTGATGCCCTGATCGCCTCTTATGTATTATCTTAGGATTGAAGATAGGGAGATTTCTTCTAAGCCATAGCCGTTTTCTTGGGTCGTCCTGCGCTTCTAGAGGTGGAAAGACGCTCGTTAATCGACTTTGTAGTGATGTAAGTGCGACGACCGTTTCTAAAGCCATCTAATAGCCTCGAATCGAGCATGTGCGTGACGCGTCCGGCACTGACGCCTAAATCGCGCAAATTGCGACCCCTCGCCAATCAGGAATCTTAAGCTATTCAGAAGGTTGGAGAAGGTTATTTTTTCCCGTATCTGACACGGCATTTAAACAGGAAAAAGCTAAAGTACGTGCCAACGGCACCAATTCTTCAATGGGCAAGGTCTGCTTGTCTTCATACCAATGACTATAGAAGCCAAGAAGTCCGCTTGTAACGAACTTAGATACATAAGGAAGCTTTTGAGGATTCACCTTTTCTTCCAAGGTGTTTGCAAGGAGCGGCATGAGTACGCTTTTAACACGAGATGTGAAGTACAAGGTGTTTTGCTGGCTAAGGAAAAGACCGATGAGATCCTCATGCTTCACATAGGCATTCATGACAAGATCTGCGAGATCAGCATCTTTGCCTGAGTCAAGTGCATTTTGTGCGGTGGATACCATAGTCTCAATAAGGTTGTCCTCAACAGCGCGTCTTAAATCACCAACATTGTCGAAATATTCATAGAAAGTAGATCGGTTGACGGCAGCTTGTTCTATGACAGCGCGTGCCGTGATCGGATTCTCTGAATCTGTTTTCAAAAGGGTGATGTAGGCATCCATTAACCTTTGTTTTGTTCGGGCTCTTTTTTCGGGATTAGGTTTTGCCATCTGCTCTCCAAAAACCGACATTCTATTGGTTTTTGCTGGTTGATGAATCAGAAGAACCGGCGCATCATATAATCAACCAACACGATGTTGGATTATAGAACATCTTATAAGGAGTCCGCCATGCGAATGTGGATCGCAAAATACAATCTTGAAGTGCTTACCTTTATTGCAGTCACCTTTATCGTTTGCGTTGCTGTATTCATGCCAACGTTGAGCATCATACAGAAGTTCATCATCGGATTCTTGTGGCTTTTCACTATGCATGAGTGGGAGGAAGGGAAATTCCCCGGAGGATTCCTGAACCTCATAGGAGACAATCTTTTGAAGATTAAGGTGACTGATGAGTTGGCAGGACTATCCCGAATCCCTACCATGTGCCTCATCTTGGGATTTACTATCATTCCGTTCTTTTTCGACACCGCGTGGTGGCTCGTTATGCTTCCCGTATGTCTTTCCATCATGGAAGGCATCGTCCATATGATATCCCGTTTCGCCAGTTTCCCAAGATCATGCGTGGTCGTATGCTTGCGCTGATCCGTGGCGAAGCATAGGTTGGGAGTGCAATCATGACTTGGTGGGATCGTAGCAATATCTATATCCTCACTTTTGGTGGTATAGCTGTTCTTATCTACATGATCATCAATTGGGCTGCGCTCACGCCCTTGCAGATTGCCCTTTCATTTTTCATATTCGGAATCACTTTGCATGAATGGGAAGAGACGAGGTTTCCTGGAGGCTTCTACAAGCTGATGACAGGAATGACTGGTGTCAACAATTCAGATCAAGCAAAGATAGAGCGTTCCCATGGGTGTGTGGTTATCGCCATTGTGTTTTTCGCATACATACCGTTTTTCTTCAACGGAGTCCATTGGCTTGCGTTGGTCCCAGCAATCCTCGGGATATTCGAATCATTCATACATATTGCTGGAATCAAGATCCACCATTTGAAGCATTTCTACTCTCCTGGAATGCTTACCGCATTGTTATTCTTGTTGCCTCCTTCTATTTTCATCATCATCTATGCAGCTCCAGGAGTAGGTTGGGAATGGGTGCTGACATTTGTTTATTATTTCACAGTGTTTTTCTGCATGGAACTCGCCGTTTGGGGTGTCTTTGGCATAAAGCCGAAGGATTTTCCGAAAATTGCCAAGCGTGCTCGTGCTTATGTTCTTGGTAAGAAAAGCTAGAGGCATATCAAGCTAATTTTTATAGTGCTTTGATTCGGAAGTCGCCCGAACAAGGAAATCATTGCAGCGCGTCAAGTATTTGAGACTCTTCGAGAGTATTTTTGTCTGCTTCTTGGGTTTGAGATGAGTCTCTGCATCTTGTTCCATTGCTTCATCGTTCTCGCTTCAAAGAATACATATCCATCAGAGTTCGTAGCAACCGTGACCAAAAGCTTCGTCGTGGGTGATATGCATTGCAAGCAAGGTAGGATATTGCCGCTTGTGGATAGGGTAGTGGCTGCGCATGGCGCGAGCATGTGCATGACGAGTCCGGCATCAACCCCTATATCCCTACTTTCGGGTTTTTTCTTGACTGTGTCGAAGCGCTAGGCTAATATACAAACATATATTCGTTAGAACAAATGTTTGTGGTGGTCGTATGGATGTTGTGCAGAAGCTTCAGGTATTGGCGGATGCCGCTAAGTATGATGTTGCGTGCACATCTTCTGGCGTAAATCGTTCGGGAAAAATGGGGCAGCTTGGTTCTACTAGCAATGCGGGGTGCTGTCATAGTTTTACTCCAGATGGGCGCTGCGTAACATTACTAAAAGTGCTTATGACAAATGTATGTATATACGACTGTGCTTACTGCGTGAATCGTTCAAGCAATGCTGAAATACAGCGTGTATGTTTTACCCCGCGTGAATTGGCTGACTTAACTATAGGCTTCTATAGGCGCAACTATATAGAAGGGCTTTTTGTAAGTAGCGGGGTTATAAAAAGCCCAGACGATACAACTGAATTAATGTTGCGCACGTTGCGCATTTTGCGCGAAGAATACAAGTTTCGCGGTTATATACATGCGAAGGCTGTCCCAGGAACTTCACCAGAACTTCTAAATCGTTTGGGTCTTCTGGCTGATAGGCTTTCGGTTAATATGGAGCTTCCGTCTGAGCAAAGTTTGCGTCTTTTGTGCCCGCAGAAAAACAAGACTGACATTCTTTTGCCTATGCGACAAATATCGGAATCCATTGCAGAAGATAGCGAATCGCGCGCTATGGTTCGGAAAAGTAAAACCGTTTATATGTCTACCTCAAGACCCAAACAAGCTACACGTGCATTTGCTCCTGCTGGGCAATCTACTCAAATGATAATTGGCGCTACCCCCGAGAGCGATTATCAAATACTTAACCTTGCGGCTTCGCTGTACAAGAAAATGCAGTTGAAACGAGTTTTCTTTAGTGCGTATTTGCCAGTGGTGCAAGATGTTCGCTTGCCTTCAAACGATGCAGTGCAGCTTAATCGTGAACATAGACTGTATCAGGCAGATTGGCTTTTACGTTTTTATGGTTTTCATGTAGACGAAATAATAGATGAGCAGAATCCGTTTTTGGAAGAGGGGGTAGATCCTAAAGCAAATTGGGCATTGAATCATCTAGATCATTTTCCCATAGAGGTGAATACGTGCGACCGAGAGATGCTTTTGCGTGTGCCGGGCATAGGTGTTAGAGGTGCAAAACTGATAATGCGGGCTAGACGTCAAAGTACTCTTGGGGAATACGAATTGCGAAAGCTGGGCATTGCGTTTAATAGGGCACGCTACTTTATAACTTGCAATGGTACTTATTGCGGGCAAGGGTATGAATATAGTAGAGATTCACTTTTGGCTGCGCTGCAAAAACCTATAGAAGGCGGTCGCCACGGCAGACGCGCTGACCGTGCAATTAAAGGACAGATGAGTTTATTTGAGTCTTTAGCAGAAGTTACAGCGCTTCCCGAGAATAATACGCAAGCACTTATGGGGGCTTCTGCATGAGTGAGGTATATTCATCTACTGTGGAAGTTTTTGATGATGTTGCCTATGTATATGACGGCACGTTAGAGGGTTTGCTGTCTTCTGTGTTTGAGGCTTATATTAATAAGGAAGACCCAGCAGATGTAGTGCCAGCTGGGCTCATTCAGCTAAGATTAGCTCAGCGTATATTCTCGGTTTCTACAAATTGGGAATATGCTGAAAGAGTTCGACGTGGCATAATTCGCAAATGTGGTAGGCGGACGTTTTTTCAAATTGCCAAAGCGTCGGTATCATCTAGGGCAGATGCTGGTGCATCGATATATAGATTTATTCGCTATGCGATGGACGAGCATAAGGGGCGAAGCCAAGCTATATCTAACATATCGCATCCGGCGGTATCGCATTTGTTTGAAATAACTCGAAGCGTAGATAACGAATGCGAACACATAAGGCAATTTGCTCGCTTTGAACATTTGAAAGATGATGGTGTACAGGTATGGTTTGCGAAAGTTAATCCAAAAGATTCTGTTGTGCCGTTAGTGCTAGGTCACTTTGTAGAACGTTTCAATGTGCAGCCATTTATTATATTTGACGAGGTTCATGGTGTGGCAGGTGTATGGGACGGTATCAAGAAGCGCCTTGTTCAAATAGATAGTGCCGATATATTGTCTGTTATGCCAATGCGTTCGGCGACAGAAATAGATATGCAAGAAGCGTGGCGTACTTTTTATAGGTCGGTTTCCATAGATTCTAGATACAATCCCGAATTGCGCAGGCATTTTATGCCTATGCGTTTTTGGAGGAATATAACCGAAATGCAAATTGACGAAACAGGATTAAAGAAAATATAAGGTAGTAGTTATTTGCTTGATTTTGCACTTTGATAATAAGAAATAATTTGTGTTTTTAGTGGGCATGAAGCTGTTACATTTCGAAAACATTTTTATATTTATCTTGACTTCACCTGTGCTCGGCGTAGAATGCAATCCACACATCAGGGGCCGACTGGTTTCGACATGGTAGGTCTGAGATGAGGAGCAAGTCGTGGTCGTCTCGCCACGTTAAATAGGGGCAATGTCAAAGTTAATTGGCAAAACTAACACTTCTAAGGCTGGCTACTATATGCCAGCTGCCATGGCTGCTTAGATTCAGCCATCCGTCGAGCCTGAAACTTCCCCGATTCAGGTAAGACGTCAGATTAGGGGAATGCTCTGTATCACGTAGTCGGTATGGGTGCAGAAAAGATTGAACCGACTAGGGAATCTGACGCTCGTCTGCGAACCGAAGATTCCCGAATATTGAACGCAGACTAAGCTTGTAGAGCCTCATTGGGGATCTAGTATGGACCGGAGTTCGATTCTCCGCGGCTCCACCATAAGAGACAGACGCGAACACCTTCTGAACAGGGGTGTTCGCGTTTCTTTATCTCTTGAATTTCCTCAAGCGTCTTTCGGTTTTTGTCTATATGTCTAGAAATGTCGCGTTGCGAATCGGAAGAGAAGCGTGCATATATCGCATATATCACCGCTGTGGTCATACGACATAACCATTCGTACCCTTGAAAGCACACTTTGACCCATGATAAAATGACATCGTTACGACGGGGTGGACGCGAACGGAGAGATACCTAAGCGAAAGCCCCATTTTTCATTTCGAAATCTTCCTTTTTACATCAGGGTTATCCAAATAGGCTTTATCGCTTTCCGGCAGTCTCTTGTACAGCGACGATGCCCTCTTTTGCGATGGCAGGAGAACCCTCCCGAGTTTACCCTTCTCGCGGATATGCCGCACCGTCCGCCAATAATCGCCATCCCCCGACACAAGAAATATTTTGTCCAAATTTTCAGTTTCGTATAAATCTAGCATCATCTGAAAGACTATATCGGTATCCACATTGCCCTTCTTTGCCGTATGCAGGGCATCCGAATGCGGTCTGTACACGACCTCGTAGCCGAAGCTGTGATACAGGTTGTATCTGCTTTGGGCTTTCTTATAAGATACCTACGCACAGATAGTGTTCGCGTTTCTTTTGAGTGAGTGAGGCATATGGAATTTAAATTGAATGATTTTGCTGGTGCTAAAGAAGTACGTGAGCGCGTATTCATGCAGGAACAAGGCTTCAAGAACGAATTTGATGAAATAGATTCCGATAGGCGATGCATTCATATATGCGCATACGAAAATGACTCTCTTGTAGGATGTTCTCGCATTTTCCCGTCCGAAATGGAACCGAATACAGATACTATTAAAGGGAAGTGGGTATTTGGGAGGCTTGCTGTGCTTCCCGAGTATCGTAAAGGCGGGAGAGGGTCTGAAATACTTGCAGAATCTGAACGAGCTGCTGAAAATGCTGGTGCTACCGAGATACATTTACATGCTCAATGCAGCGCAATGTCGTTTTATGAGCGCAGCGGATATGCAGCATACGGACCCGTTGAATTCGACGAGCATGTAGAGCATCGTTGGATGAGCAAAAAATTGTAAGCTACACGGCGCAAAGACAGGAGATTTTAATGGAAACATATAAACGTGAATTCATAGAATTTATGGTTGAATGCGATGTTCTGAAATTTGGTGATTTCACTCTTAAAAGCGGGCGTAAATCTCCTTTCTTTATGAATGCGGGGGCTTACGTTACTGGAGATCAGCTACATCGCTTGGGATTGTATTATGCGCAAGCCATCAACGATCGCTTCGGCTTAGATTTTGATGTGGTATTTGGACCAGCTTATAAGGGTATTCCGCTGTCTGTTATTACCGCAATGGCAATAAACGAGCTTTACGGAAAGCAAGTGCGTTATTGCAGCAATCGTAAAGAGATAAAAGACCATGGCGATACCGGTGTGCTTTTGGGAAGCAACCTAAAAGATGGCGATCGTGTTCTTATAGTTGAAGATGTAACTACGTCGGGTAAATCTATAGATGAAACATATCCCATTTTGAAGGCTGCAGCAGATGTTCAGGTTGTTGGGCTTATGGTTTCGCTTAATCGCGAAGAGATTGGCAAGGGCGGAACTATTAGTGCTTTAGAAGAGGTTAGCGAAACATATAGTATGCCCACTGCGGCTATAGTTACTATGTCGGAAGTGGTTGATTATTTACTTGATCGGCAGATGGGTAATCGTGTTGTAATAGATGGCGAAATGAAAGCCTCTATTGATGCATATTATGAAAAGTATGGTGCAAAGCGGGCTTAGTTTTATTTAGTGTATTCATGCCGGTTCTACTTGCGTTGTTAATTGCGGTAATGTTAAACGCAATTCGAACCGGCATATTTGGGCAACTTTAGTGACTTTAACGCTTCTTTAGGAAACTAAGTTCTTCCTGTATGTCGCTCAATGTCTCTTTAAGTTCCACCGCCACTTGGGCACCTTCTTTGTAAATGTCATTCATGTCCGCAGTTGCTTCAGCTACACCTTCGCGAGTTATGCCAAGGTCGAAATCATCTTCGCCATTTTCGCTCGACAATTTCGAATCAGATTTTGATTTAGGTTTATCGGTGGATACATCTTCGCTGTCTATAATTTCGTATTCACTCATATCAACATAATAGTATTCCTGTTCATTTCCGGCTTCGTCAATAATTATGAAGCCTATTTCGTTGTCTTCGCCATCGACCAAATAGGCGTATATGTCATCTTCTGCAATTTCCATTTCGAAGACTTCTTCAACAGTTTCTTCAGAGGAATTTACGTCGTTATCTTTTTCCATTGTTTACCCCTAATTCGTGGATGGTTTCTAGTTACGTGAATGATCTTTCAGTGCTCTGTCTATATCTCTTTTCATATCGCGTTCGCGCATGCTTTGCCGCTTGTCGTGAAGTTTTTTGCCGCGCGCCAGTGCCAATTCAACTTTAACAAGACCGTTTTTGTTGAAATATATTTTTAGCGGAACAAGTGCAAAACCTTTTTCTTGGGTCTTACTAGCCAAATAGCGTATCTGCTTTTTATGTAGCAGCAACTTACGCCGCCTATCTGGGTCGACATTGGCTATATTGCCGTTTGCATAAGGCGATATATGGAAATTTGAGAGCCAAGTTTCTCCGCGCCGAATAAGCGCAAAGGCATCTGTTAGCTGGGCGTTATTATCTCGCAACGATCGAACTTCGGTGCCTGTAAGCTCTATGCCGGCTTCGAAAGTTTCCAGTATTTCGTATTCATGAAATGCACGGCGATTTTTGGCGATAGTTTTAGAATCCTGTTTAGCCATTTTTCTCCATCTATAATTCGGGACGCAGCGATTCGTCTTTAGGTTCGCACGCTTCAAGACTTGGGTCTGCGCCGGGGAAGCCCGCCGGTGCACAAGCGCTGGTTTCGTTCATCACTTCGGCATCGCTTGCGTATTCGAACGCTACATTATCAAGGTTACGCGCTATATTTAATGTGCTGTCGCCAGATTCATCAGACAGTTCTGCGACTCGCGCCGCATCCATGGTGGGACCCGGCATAACATTTGTACCCGTAATTTCACGGGTAAGCTTTTTGGTTTCCTCTGCCATGGCGATAAGCTCTTTCATTTCTTCGGTAAATTCTGCTGCACTACGCGCCACATCGTGGAAGCTACTGCTGCTTTGGTCGGGTTCATCTAGCGCATAGCTGTTTTCGCCAGCTTCGCCATCCGTTTCGCTATTTTTACGCATGTCGCAAAACATGTCGTCTACGATATCTAAGCCAATATTGTCTATACCGGGAATGAAGCTTGAATCTCTGTCAAGGTTCATAGTGAAAGTTGTTATAAGTTTTATTGCATTTTGCACATCTTTTAGAGATATAACTTCGGTGGGTGTATGCATATATCGCAAAGGTATTGATATAAGCCCTGTAGGAATGCCGTCTTGCGATATTTGTATAGCACGCGCATCGGTGCCGGTAACAGACGGTTCTGCCTCAATTTGATATGGGATGTTCTTCTCCTTTGCGGCTGCCACTAAGCGCTCGAACACGCAGGGATTAATATTGGGACCGCGCGCTATGACAGGGCCTTTTCCGAGTCGTATATCGCCGTATTTCGATTTGTCTATTCCGGGATAGTCAGTGGCGTGGGTAACATCGAAAGCTAGTGCAATGTCAGGGTTAATTGAATGTGCGCTGGTTATTGCGCCCCGTGTTCCGATTTCTTCTTGCACAGTTATTGCTGCGGTGAAGTCTCCGGAACTGCGACCAAGTTGTAGCAAGTTTTCCATTACTCTGCATGCAATGAATACTCCAACTTTATCATCGAAGCCTCGCGAAACGGCAAGACCATTGCCGTAGCGCTCGAACCCAACGCCATAAGTTATGGCATCGCCTATGCGAATGCGCTGTTTAACTTCTTTGGCGGAAAGCCCTACATCTATTACCAGTTTGTCGAGTGGGGTAACTTGTTTCCTGTCGTCGGCTTCTATTAGATGTATTGGTTTTCTTCCTACAACTCCGCGCACTTTGCCAGAGGATGTGTGCACATCAACGCGCATTCCGGGCAATATTGCTGCATCTACTCCTCCGATAGACGCCACAGAAAGAAAGCCTTCATCGGATATGTAAGTTACCATCAGACCTACTTCATCCATATGCGCTGAAAGCATTAGAGAAGGACCGTTGTCGCGCCCATCTAGTGTTAAGTGGACAGAGCCCATGGTATCGGTGTTTATCCAGTCAGCTGTGTACGCCATGCGCTCGCGAACAATTTCGGCAACATGTTCTTCCGATCCTGTCGGGGAAGGCGTTTCAACCAGTTTTTTCAAGAATTTTATTTGCTTTTTCTTCATTTAGTCTCCTATACGCATCCGCGTTTTGTGTCGGTTTTGCGCCGTCGTGTGGGCTTTCGAAAATCCAGTTCTTGTTGCCCGTTTATTTGTTGCGAGTCGCCTCGTTTGCGGTCTATCTTATAAATGTTCCACGAAAGTGCTGTGTTTCCAAAATCTTCCAACATGTGCATGCGGGCATCGTGTGCGTTTGCTTTTGTTCCTAATCGCGCGCTGCTTTCAAACTCAAAAAGACCGCTTATATGTTCGGCGGCAGAGTTGAGCGATCTATAGTGAGCTATGTATGTTGCCATCTTGCTACTAACGCCATTCCTTTCGAGAAAAATACTGAGATTCATCTTATCATTTGCGCTGCATAATGCATCCTTATAGGTGTTATATGATGGATATGATGGCATGCTGTAAACATGCTGTATAAAACTGTTTTTGAAAAGTAATAAGCCACACACGAAAGAATCACACACCTAGGTTTGTATTTCTGTACAATGAAATAATTGTTGGACCGTGTTCGAAAGTGCATCATGGCTAAGCATTCAAAAGGAAAACATGTTGCGTCGTCTGTGAAGGGCGGAAATGCTGCTGAGCAGGCTTCGGTTTCTGCAGAGATTGCTGATTCGAAAGATGTTGAGGCGGCAAAAGAATCGGGTCTTGCTAGCCAATCTGAGGAACCCAAAAACTCCGAAAAAGTGGAAAACGCTGACGCGCCTGCTGTTGATGCGCCTGAGCAAGCGGTTAAGTCTGGGCAGGTTGTTGAATCTGCGGCTTCGTCCGCTAGCACACCTGCTGACGCGCCTGCTGATGCGCCAGCTGTTGATGCGTCTGCCGGCACACCCGCTGGCACACCTGCTGCCGCGCCTGCTGGCACACCTGCAAACATCTCAGTGTCTTCGCCTGTACAGCCAGACCGTGGTGTGTCACCTTCTTCTGAAGCTGCGCAAGGAAAACGTCACAATTTGCGTACAGCTCTTATAGCTAGCGCATGTGTTGTAGTTGTTCTCGGCGGGCTATATCTTGGTGGGGTGGCGTTGTTCTCAACGCATTTCATGCCAAACACCAATGTGGCAGGAATAGATTTTTCTTTAAAAACACCGCAAGACATGCAAGCTACACTTGATAATACATTGGCAAATCATACATTCAGCGTTGTAGGGAAGGGCTTGAACTTCAAGGTTTCTTCCGAGGATGTTGGGCTGACTTCCGATAATGCTGCCGTTGCGCAAGACATAATAAGCAAAGAAAACCCTTGGATGTGGCCGGTTGAAATTTTCAACCAGCACGACTGCACCGATTCTTTCACGGAGTCAATGCATGCAGATGGGCTTGATGCAGTAGTGTCTTCGCAACTGGAAGTTGTAAATGCCGATGCTGTGCAGCCTACAAATGCCACTATTGCATTCGATGAAGGCGAAAACAAATTTGTTTGTGTTGAAGAGACAAAAGGTACAGCTATAGACGCTGATGCTCTAAAAAATACGATTCTTGAAGGGCTACTACATTTAGAAGACAAAATAACATTAACCGATGCTGTGCTAGTTCAGCCTACTATCTTAGTGGACGATCCTCGCGTGCAGGCTGCTGCCGATCAAGCAAACGAATACGTGAAAGCGGAATTTGATGTTGTGATGTCAGACACTCCTGTAGTCCATGTTGATCCGAAGCTAACATCGCAATGGGTTTCGGTTAGCCCTGAGCTAGAGGTTGGGTTTGATGAAGCTGCCCTTTCCGCATGGGCGGCAGACGTTGCATCTGCTTGCAATACGGTTGGAAGTAAGCGCACATATACACGCCCCGATGGTAAACAGATAACGGTTTCGGGTGGCACCTATGGTTGGAAGATTGACCGAGATGCATTGGTAACACAGGTGACTGAAGCGGTAAAAGCAGGCAGCACTCAGCCGCTGACTGTTCCGGTTTTGCAAAGTGGTACTGGGTTTAATGGTTTGGGTGGTCAAGATTGGGGATCGCGCTATATCGATGTAGATTTGTCAGAGCAATATGCTCGTTTCTACGACAATGGGTCGCTAATTTGGGAGAGCGTTATAGTTTCAGGAAACCCAAATAAGGGTAAATCTACACCTACCGGGGTATATTCGGCAAATCAAAAAGCCAGCCCAACGGTATTGCGCGGGCGCATCCAAAGCGATGGAAAACCAGAATATGAATCGCCTGTGAAATACTGGATGCCATTTATAGGTAACTCGGTAGGATTCCATGATGCGTCGTGGCAATCGGCATACGGCGGTGGGCGCTATCTGACGAATGGTTCGCGCGGTTGCATCAACCTTCCATATAATGCAGCTGAATCGCTTTATGGCATTATAAAAACTGGCGATGTTGTGGTGGTACACGGTTGAGTACAGCGGAATTCAATTATGCCGATGCGCCAATAGGAGTTTTCGATTCCGGGTTTGGTGGACTAACTGTTTTATCCGAGCTTATACGGAAGATGCCCAATGAAGATATTTTGTTTGTGGGCGATTCTGCACGATGTCCATATGGTCCTCGTAATTTGGACGAAGTTCGAGGGTTTGTGCTTCAGATATGCGAGTGGTTATTTCGTCGGGGATGCAAACTGATCATAATAGCTTGCAATACTGCTACGGCTGCTGGTTTGCAGGCGGCGCAGATGCAATTTCCAATTCCCATAATTGGTGTTGTTGAGCCCGGAGCGCGGGCGGCGGCTCATGCTACACGAACGCGAAAGGTGGGTGTAATAGCCACTCAGGGGACGGTAAATTCTGGTGCATATGAGCGAGCCATTCATAATATAGATGCAGGAATAAATATCACTTCGCTTGCCACGCCTTCTTTTGTGGAAATGGTGGAACAGCGCTTTCGCGACAAGGATATTTGTGAGCGATTTGACGGCGAAGTGCCGCAATTGTTTGAAGATGAGACTTATAGGCGTGTTGTTGCGGATGTATTAGCGCCGCTTTGCAATGCGTCTATAGATACGCTTGTTTTGGGGTGCACACATTTTCCGATAATTCGCGATTTGATTGCAGATGTTATGGGTAATAAGACCACTTTGGTTTCTTCTGCTGAAGAGGCTGCGTGCGATGCGCAGGAAATTTTGCGCAGACGGGGAGAAATTGCCAACAACGGTCGCATTCCAAAGCGTAATTTTTACACAACTGGAAACGATGTGCGCGATTTCGAGCGGTTCGGCAGCTTGGTTTTAGGCAGACCTATGATGGGTGCTTGCCATTTGGATTTGCCCGAGTGTACCCATTAGAGTGTACCCATTAAGAAGAAAGGTAAGGGCGCTTTGAAGGTTTTATTAGCAACCAATAACGCGCATAAGGCAGACGAAATACGCAATGCGCTAAACTTTAAGGGTTGGGAATTTGTCACCTTGCGCGAAGCTGGTGTGGAGTCTGACCCTGTAGAGGATGCTGATTCATTTGTGGGTAACGCGCGCATAAAGGCACAGGCTGCACACGTTGCATCTGGGGGAATGTGCGTGTTAGCTGACGACTCCGGACTTGAGGTTGATGCACTTTCGGGGCAGCCCGGCGTTTATTCGTCGCGCTATTCTGGCTTAGATGGCAACGATGCTGCCAATAATGCACTTTTAATGAAAAATTTAGAAGGTATTCCGAATTATTTACGGACAGCCAGATTTGTATGCACGCTTGTTTTTTTAGATGCTGACGGTGCGGAAGTGGTTGCGCACGGTAAAGTGGAAGGTTATATAGGGCAAGAAGCGCGCGGCGAAGACGGTTTTGGATACGATCCGCTTTTTTACCCCATAGAGTTGGGTGGACAGTTGTCGTTTGCCGAAGTGCCACAAGAGCGAAAAAGTAGCATATCTCACAGAGGTCGTGCGCTATGTGAGCTTAAAGATAAGCTAGAGTTGGTTTATAATCGCGCATAGCGGTTTTACTGCACGGCGATTTTCACTGCTGAGAAGTGGAAGAGCGCCCATGGCTCAATGGATAGAGCATCGGACTTCTAATCCGGCGGTTGCAGGTTCGAGTCCTGCTGGGCGCACCACATTTTTGTGGTAGAATGCTTGTCTGGATCGGGACGTGGCGCAGTCTGGTAGCGCGCCTGCTTTGGGAGCAGGATGTCGCAGGTTCGAATCCTGTCGTCCCGACCATCTTTTTCTATCTCAATTAATGTAAGTTCCAAATTGTTCCAATCCGCCCATTAAAGCCGCCTGTTTTGTCAAAAAGAACAACAGGAGGAAAATAATGGTAGATTCCGAAATCGTTCAGCTTATTGCAGCCGCTGTTCGCAGCGTGCGTGAATCAAATCAGCTTGCAGGTTCTGTTACCAATGGGGTAACTATGGATTTTGTTGCGAATGCGCAGCTAGCCGTGGGTGGATCTGCTGCTATGGTTTACCTTCCGGATGAAGCGGAGTTTTTAATAGAGGCTAGTGGGGCTTTCTACATAAATATGGGCACATTAATGCCAATATACGAACAAACTATTCCTGCTGCTACCAAGAAGGCTGCCGAATTGAACAAGCCATGGGTGCTTGACCCTGTAGGAATAGGTATTGGTAGCCTTCGTACAAAGCTGCTTTCCGACATGGCAGGTTGCAAGCCTTCTATTATTCGCGGAAACGCTTCCGAGATAATGGCTCTTGCGGATTTGTGGGGTTTGCTGGACGATTCTTCGGCGCGTGGAAATGTGCGTGGAGTGGATGCTACCGATTCTGTGTCGTCTGCTGCTGAAGCGGCGGTTGCTCTTGCCCGTTGGACAAGGGGTGCGGTTGCAGTATCGGGCGAAGAGGATCTTGTTAGCGATGGTCAGTTGATTGCGCGTAGCTATGGCGGTTCATCGCTGATGGAAAAAGTGACCGGTTTTGGGTGTTCACTTGGTGGTGTTATGGCAGTGTATGCGGCATCTGCTAGCCCTTTTATAGCTGCGCTAGCATCGGTTGCGTTATATAACTTGGCGGGGTTGCGCGCTGCTCAAAAGGCAAGCACGCCCGCCAGTTTCAAGGCTGCTTTTATTGACGAGCTATTTTCTGCGGAAGCAGAAGATGTTGCCGGCAGTCAATTTAGAATAGAGAGGTGTGACGCATGAATGTATTAGTGGCTGTAGCGATAGCGCCCTTCGGCGTTGGAGACGAACTGTCTGAGGAAGTGGCGCAAGCTGTGCGTATTATTCGGCAAAGTGGGCTGCCGTATAGACTAGGTTCAATGTTCACTGAAATAGAGGGTGAATGGGATGAGGTTATGCAAGTTGTGAAGGATGCTACATTCGTGTTAGCGGAAAAGGGCATTCGTACTGAAGTTATTTTGAAAGCCGATTTACGCCCCGGCTTCACAAACACTATAGTTGAGAAAGTTGCTAAGGTTGACAACATACTAGGTGGTGAATAGTGTGGCTAAGCACGTAGATGTTTCAGCATATTTGGTATTAGGTCCCGAGAATACGCGCGCTCGTCCTGTGCCAGACATTGTGGCACAGGCGCTTGACGGTGGTTTCACATGTATACAAATACGTTCAAAAGAATGTTCAGCTAGAGAGTTGATAGAGTGTGCGCAAAAGACCGCTGAAGTTATAGCAGACGCTAGAAAAGCTAATGACGTGGCACTTCTTGTTGATGATAGGCTAGATGTTGTACTGGCGGCACGTGCGCGTGGAATTAATGTTGACGGCATACACGTTGGGCAAAGTGATATTCCGGTTGATATATGTCGGAAGCTTTTGGGTGCGAACTCGATAGTTGGTTTGTCGGCACCCGCTGAAGAAATGATCGAATATGTGAAATCTTCTGAATTGTCTGCGGTAGATTATTTGGGGGTGGGGCCGCTTCATCCGACCGATACAAAGCGCGATTGTGGGATGGATAGCGCTGGTAACATTTTGACTAAAAGCCTTGCTGATATATCGAAACTTGCGACAATAAGCCCTGTGCCCATTGTGGTGGGTGGCGGTGTGAAGTTGGCTGATATTCCTGCGCTGGCGCGTACTGGTGCGGATGGCTTTTTTGTGGTTTCCGCTGTGTGCTCGGCTGATAACCCTTATAAAGCCGCATGTGAACTTGTTAGCGCATGGCGTGCAAACAGTAACTAGAGGCGCGTTGCAAATCTGAAGTGTAGCTGGCGATATGCTATCTTCTAATCTTATACTTGCATAAAGGCAAAGCGAAAGAAAGAAATGTTATGGAGCTTGAAGAATACCTTGACCATTTGAACAGCGGCAAGACGGTAGATGGTGGCTCAAAGATGCATGAATTCATGCATCTGGTCAGCCAAGAAGCCATTCGTATCTGTGCTGATATAAATTCCACCTACCATACACCAGAAGAACTTGCGGCGCTGTTTGGGGATCTGACGGGTCATCCTGTTCCAGAAGGCTTTGCTCTATTTCCGCCGTTTAATGCGGATTGTGGAAAGAATATCCATCTTGGAGAAAATGTGTTTATCAACAGCGGCTGCAAGTTCCAAGATCAGGGCGGCATTTATATCGGAAACCGAGCGCTTATAGGACACAATGTGGTTCTGGCAACGTTGAACCATCCGCTTAATCCTGAAAAACGCTCTAGTCTTGAACCTGCACCTATACATATTGAAGATGATGTCTGGATCGGTTCGGGCGCCATCGTGTTGCCCGGCGTGCGCATCGGGCGCGGATCGGTGGTTGCCGCTGGTGCTGTTGTTACTAAGGACGTGCCCTCTATGGCCGTAGTTGGCGGCATTCCTGCCAAACCCATTAAGAGGATTGCTACCAAATAGATGGCATAGAAGCTTGCTGAATAGTATTTTGAGCTTCCTTTTAACCATACGTATAAGTATTAATATTCCTATTAACTATAGCTAATAAAACTATTGAATACCTTTCTTTGCCTATTTAGATTGAAAATAAATGCAGATTAAAATTCAGAAATTATATTATTGGGCAGTTAAGGTTAGTTCATGGATCAGTCAAAAACTTTTCAAGGCAAACTTGCATCTTATGGTGTAGTGAATAGGGAATTATCTACCGGTGAAAGCTGGATGACATTTTGGTGCTTATTTTGCTTTTGCACAATGACTATGTATAACTCTATAAGGGTTACTCCGGTTTTAACAGATTTAGGAACGATTTTTGGTTTCACATTATCGAGTTCTGCATTTATTGTTTCAGCATTTGCAGTTGCTGGCTTAATCTTTGCTTTTCCAAGTGCGTGGATTATGAGAACTTTTGGCATCAAAAGTACGTTATTAGTAGCCGCTATTGTTTCAATTGTTGGTACCGTAATGGGCTTATTAGTCTCCGACCCAACACTCTTTCTTTTTTCAAGAGCCTTAGAAGGCTGTGCATTTGGAATTGCTTCTGTAGTTGTGCCAAATGTAATCCCTCGTATTTTCACTCCGGATAAGATGGGATTAGTTAGTGGTATATGGTCTTTATGGGTGACACCGGGACTAGTACTTGGATTTGTGACAACACCAATTCTGTTTACATCTTTTGGGTATTTATCACTTTGGATTGTTTCGTTGGCCCTAGAAGTTATATGTACTGTATGGTTAGTTTGTTGTGTGAAGTTGCCAGCTATTCCGAAAAATGCAATTGAGATGGAGCAAACATCAAAGAAAGTTACTTACAAGCATGTGCATTGGGTATCCACTTTAGCTATTGCTCTCTCGATGTTTTGTTGGGGTATTGTCTATGGAGCTGTAAACACGTTTTATCCCACCTATCTTCAGGTTGTAAAAGATATGCCACTAGCAATGTCGAGCATTGTTCCGTTGATTCTTGCATTGGTAACTGCTCCGTTCGGAATCATTTTTGGAATTATTGCAGGTAAAACTCGTACACGAAAATGGTTTTTAGTCATTCCTTATCTTGTGGCTGCTGTTTTGTATGCAACTATAGGATTTGCGGAAAACAGTAATAGTGTTGAGCCTTGGATTTTTGCAATCGGAATAGGTATTTGCGCGGGTGGTATTCCTATGGCTACCTATGCGTTAGTGCCAATCTTAGCTGAAGATCCTAAAAAAGCTGATTACGGAATGGCTGTTCTTGCATTTTCTTTGCAGCTTGCCAATGTTCTAATTGGGTTCTTTGGGGGTATTGTAGAAGCCTTAGGGTTTTATATGGCATCGCTGTTGGTGCTTGTTCCCTTCGCAATTTTAGGTGCAGTGATTGCTTTGGTATCAGTAGGTGATAAAAAAGCACTGGCAGAACAAGATCAAGAACGTATGGATGATCAAGTTTTGCTAAAAGAAGAGTTAGCGTAAATAGTTTTCTTCTTTATCTGTAATTGCGCTTCATCTTTGAAACACTGAGCGAAGGCTCTTAATGATTCGCAATCTTCAGATTTTGGATACAGAATACTCACGGGAAATTTTATATGAGACGTTTCCTTTAAAGGTATAGCCACAATATCATCATCAAGAATATTTTTAAGATGATTGAATGTAAAGTAAAGTGAGTTGTGATTTTTCATAAGCATTCTCATGCTTAAAACATCAAGTAGTCCATATCTAATTTCTAGTTGATCCCATATGGGGCTTAGATACGACTTCATCACGTTTGAGTCGTTTGTCATAAACGGAGCTGCTGTAATAGTTATCTTTTCACCCTTTAAATCATAAATTGAGATCTGATCTCTTTTTGCTAATGGATGATCTTCGGGCAAAAAAATAGAAAGGGAATCTTCGTAAAGAGGGATTATGCAATAGGATTCTTTAAGAAAAGATTCATCGATATTAAAAAGTGTAGTTAAGGCAACATCGATGGTGCTATTTGTTATCTCTGGAATTACTTCATCAAATTCTAAAGCCTTGAGAGATACAAAAATATCTGGGTATCGTTTCGAAAATCGATTTAGCGCAGGAATTAAAAGAGAACGCGCTGCACCATATAAATAACCTAAAACAAAAAACTTTTCTAGTCCGGCTTTAGCTAATTCGATGTGGTCACGTGCAATATCATATTCGCGTACAATTCGGCTTGCGTGTTTTAAAAAAATGTTGCCAATTTTTGTTAACTCTACACCGCTTGAAGCTCGAATAAAGAGTTTCGTGTCAAGTTCGTTTTCCATATTGACAATATGTTTTGAAAGAACTGGCTGAGTTATATAAAACTCTCTAGCAGTAGTCGTGTAGTGTAGTGTTTCACTCAATCTTATGAATTCCCGAAGATCGCTTATTTTCATAATGATCCCCCTACTCATTATGAGCGATTGTAATCAATACTCCCTAAGTAATTAATTGTTACAAATTCATCTAGTAGTGTGCCATTGTTTTTTTGAATGGGCTATAGATAAAGCAATGGAATCAAAAAAATATTTTGTAGTTAGTCTATCAAAAGGGAAATCGCAAAGAATAGTTTTATTCATTCAGACTCCGATAGCATTGCGATTTTCTAATACTTATATCGCTTTTAGACTTACGAGGAGGTTTTTATGGCAAGCTCTAATACGGTCGATAAAAGCGCCTATGGAAATAATAAACTTGCACAATGGGGAATCGCAAATGACCAGATGACAAAGCTTCGTAAGTGGCTTTGCTTCTGGGTATTATTTGCTTTTGGTGCAACTTGTGTCTATCAATGGCAAATGATGGCTCCCGTTATTGCTCCAATTGCAGAGATTTTCGGTATAGATCCTGCCAATATGGGGTTTTTAATGTCTGTTTACACCATTGCTGGTTTAATCCTTGCTTATCCATGCACATGGTTGATGCAGCACTTTGGTATTAAATTTTCTCTATTAGTTACTGCCGTTTTGGCAATTTTAGGAAACTTGATTTGCTTATTTGCGGCTGATTCAACCGTCTTTTTAGTAGGACGCGCAATTCAAGGTTGTGGCTTTGGTCTTATAGCTGTTTTGGGTCCAAACATTATGCCTCGTTTGTTCCCGCTTGAAGAACAGGGTTTAGTAATGGGCATTTGGTCTCAATGGGTAACCCCGGGTATTGCTATGGGTGCATTGAGTACTCCTATCCTATTCCAAGCATTTGGTTGGCAATCTATATTCTATCTTTCTACTGTCCTTACTGTAATCACTACTATTCTTTTGATTATCTTTGTGCAACTTCCATTAGTTCCTGAGAATCTTTTACGTGAAGATAATCTTGAAAAAGAAGATAAACCAGCATCGGCTACAAAAATTTATGTTCGCGATGCAGTAATCGTTGGCTTTGGTTTTGTAGCATGGGCTACAGTATACGGTTGCTACAATAGCTTCTTCCCAACTTATCTTCAGCAGACATTAGGCATGGATCTCATGTCTTCTTCAATGACTACTTTGGTAACTGCATTAGTAACCATTCCGTCTGGTATCTTTATTGGATGGCTCGCAGATAAGATCCGTCAGCGCAAACTTATATTAATCATTGGTTATATTTGCACTGGTCTTCTTTTCGCATTCTTTATTTGGCAAGATGCCGGATCCGTAGCACTTGCTTGGACTTGTGCGGTTCTCCTTGGTTTCATTTGCGCAGGTATAGTGCCGACGATGACTCGTGCAATTATCCCTGTTTTGGCACAGCGTCCAAAACAAACCGACTGGGCTTTGACTGGTATGGCGTTTGTGACCCAATTGGGATCTCTTATCGCCACTTTCTTTGCTACGGTTATGGTTGCAACTTCTTGGGGAACTGCTGGTATGGTTTATGGCATTATCGGTGGCTTAGTTGGTCTTGCAAGTATCGTCTTTGTTAAGAACGATCACAACATTGATGTGTAATTTGTAAACCATATAGGAAGAACTCGCTCTTTTTTCTTTTAAAAACTCTTTTGGATTCAGCTCTTATCATCCCTTCCGATTTAATCGGAAGGGATTTTTTACTATAAGGTATTCCATTTAAGACTAATTAATCATAAATGTGCCGCCATATACTAATTGTGCTATCGGAGAATTTCATATTTTTTGGAGAGGAGAGAATATGGAGTCCGAGGAAAACATCAATGCTGAACATACGACGTACTTTGGTGTTGTTGAAGATCACTCAAATGAAGTTCCTCAAGATGATGCTACCGGACGCTTAAGTTCGTGGGAAGAGGATGGTTTTACCGTAATTCGCGCAAATGCACGTACTGCACCTGGTTGCCATAATAACTGCGGCGTTTTGGTATATGTAAAAGATGGAAAAGTGGATCATATTGAAGGTGATCCAGAAAATCCGCATAATCAAGGTCGTCTTTGCTTGCGTTGTCTTGCTTTACCCGAGATGATCTACCATCCTGATCGTATTACTCACCCAATGAAACGTGCGCGCGCTGACCGTGGTGAAGATAAATGGGAGCGCATTTCTTGGGATGAGGCTTGGGACATCATCTACGAAGAAATGAACAAAGTTATTGATAAATATGGCGCCCAATCTATTTTGGTCACTCAAGGGACTGGTCGCGATATTAATGGTTATTTACCATTGGCGGCTTATTATCTTGGTACCCCTAACCAAGGTATGGGATTCCTTTCAGGTGAAGCTTGTTATGCACCACGCTTTGCAAGTACTTCCATGAAAATTGGCGATTTCTTTGTATGCGACTATAGCCAATTCTTCCCTGATCGCTTTGACGATCCTCGCTGGCAGCCACCTGGATACATTCTGATTTGGGGCAACAATCCACTCGTTGCAAACTCAGATGGTATGCTTGGATATTGGGTTGTAGAGTGCATGAAGCGTGGATCAAAACTTATTACGGTAGATCCTAAACTTACATGGCTTGCTGGTAAATCTGAATACTGGTTCCAGCTACGTCCTGGTACTGACCTTGCGCTTCTTCTTGGCATGTGTAACGTTATTGTTGAGGAAGAGCTCTATGATGCTGAATTCTGCGAGCGCTGGACTTATGGTTTCGAGGAATTTTGCGAGCACGTTAAACAATATACTCCTGAATGGGCTGCTGAAGTTTGTGGTGTAGATGCCGAAAAGATTAAAGATGCAGCCCGTGCAATAGCCAAGGCTCCGAGTGCCTGCATGCAATGGGGCGTTGCGGTTGATCATGCAACTTCCGGTTACATTACTGGTATGGCGTGCTTCGATCTCATGGCGTTAACAGGTAACTTCGAAAAACCAGGCTCAATGGTTAGTGCACGTCCGTGCTTTGGTGTTGGTGAAACATGGATGCCCGGCGATGGGTTGTTTGAAAAGATTCCACAACCTGAATGGACCGTTGGACCTGAAAAGCGCATGAATCAAGATTACCCGGTACTTCAAGTTGGCGGAATGAAGAGTTCCGACATGGCTTTGAAGGCATTGGAGACTGGTGAGCCTTATCCTATCAAGGCTTGGTGGAGCCAGACTAATAATGCAGTTACAAATATGGGTGCTGAGCCCCAGCGTTTAATCCCTGCACTTAAGAGTACCGATTTTAACGTTTATGTTGATCTCTTTATGACCCCAACTGCTATGGCTGTTGCTGATATATTCTTACCAGCATGTACCTATGTAGAACGTGCAGGCATTAGTGGACATCAACCCTATCAAATAGGCGCTATCAAAAAGGCTATTGAGCCATTAGGTGAGTCTAAGTCCGACATGCAAATAATCTATGAACTTGGTCGCCGCTTTATGGGTGAAGAGGGCAGCTGGTGGAAAGACCCCGAAGAGTTCTTTGATTACGTATTACGCCATACTCCATACACCTATGATGAGCTTAAAGAGAGAACTTGGGCTTACCCGCAGTTTGAGTATCATAAGCACGAGACTGGTAAACTGCGTCCTGATAAGGAACCGGGTTTCAGCTCACAATATGGTCGCTATAATTTCTATTGCATTCCTATGGCGAATCTTGGTTTTGAAGCATTTTCAACTTATGAAGAGCCAGAGGAAAGCCCCGTTTCCACTCCTGAGCTTGCAAAAGAATATCCGCTCATACTTACCACGGGCGCTCGTCGTTGGGGTCTGTTCCATTCGGAGCATCGCCAGTCTCCATCTATGCGTCAAATTCATAAAGAACCATTGGTTATGATTCACCCAGAAACAGCCGCAGAATATGGCATTAAAGATGGCGACATGGTTAAGATCGAGAATCGTTATGGTTCTTGTATTCAAAAAGCAGAACTTTCTACTCGGTTACGTAAAGGTGTTGTGTCTGCTGATCATGGTTGGTGGTTCCCTGAGCGTAAAGATGAAGAATTGTTTGGCATGATGGATGTAAACATCAACAAACTCTTGCCTATGAAACCTGGCAAAACAGGTCTTGGAAATTCCTATAAATCACAATTATGTCGTGTGAGCAAGGCTTAACAGGAGGGTTTTAAGATGACTTACGGTTTATTATTTGACTATAAATGGTGCACTGGGTGTCATTCCTGTGAAATCGCTTGCCAACAGGTTCATCATTTTGCACCAAAAAAAGTAGGCGAACAGGGTAAGCGTGGTATTTTGCCTTACGAGATTGGACCTTATGAGCTTGCAGAAGATAAATATCAATATGAGTTTTTGCCAGTTCCTACTTCTTTGTGCGACCATTGCAAAGACCGTGTAGAAAAAGGCAAGCTTCCTAGCTGTGTTAAACATTGCCAAACTGCTTGTATTGAATTTGGCGAAATTGAGGAATTAGCTAAAAAAATGGATTCAGAAAGCATGGCTCTTTTTGTGGTTCACTAAAAGTGTTTTGAAACTTAAAGGAGTATCTGAAAAACTGCTTTAAATTTTCAAAACAGCAAACAATATAGTTTCTCTTAAACGAAGGAAGGGGTCGAAATATAGATCCCTTCCTTTTTCTTTAAAGCAAAACTTAAGGAAAATATACGGTTGAATCTAATTATCATCTCTTTGGTTACGAGAAGCTTTTTTGGTCCGCGATACTCCCGGAGGAGCTGGTGGCTTTGGGCGCTTGTATCCGCATTTTTCGCAGATGTAATCATCATCTGTCCAAGGCTCCTTGCACATAGGACATTGGAGTTCTATAGCGCGAAGTTTTTCTAATTTCCCACAGCGATTACAGCGTGAACATGGGTAACACATAAAATTCTCTGCTATCTATTTAGTGCTATCGTTTGGTTCAGTTCGTATCGAAGTGAAATAGCCGAAGATACATTTTCCATACAGATCTCCCAGACCAGAAATGTCATGTAAGTTGATTAGTTATCATTATGAGAAGAAAATCAATTTCTAGTGATAGTAATTTAAGATGGGCTATTCTAATATGAGTCTTCTGAGACTGCAGTGGAGTACTTGGATCGTTTTCCTGTGCCGCTAGTTCTAGATCTTTGCGGTATTGCATAGGGTTTTCTAGTTGGGATCGCTCTCCAGAAACCCCGGCACCCTATCTGTCGAAGAGCTTGTTGAGGCTGTCAAGGGCGATGGCAAGGATGAGGCATTCGATCTTATCGACGAGTATTCCTAAGCCGTCGGGTGCCTGTTTTCTCGAAATCAAACTATGATAGGATAAGACAACGGGATCAGAGATTTCACCAGTGGTGAAAACTATCGAAACTTATATCACAACATCGTTTTTTAGCGTTTCTGTCAGATTGCAACGGGTGATTCTAATTGCTCCCACAAGGTTTGCGAGCATGACAAGAATCAAGATAAAATTGGAACGCAAGAGTCTTGGGTCTTGAATAGTGCAGAATTGAGTTATATAATCCTATAAAATCAGAAATAATTTCTGATTTATGTCATAAATAATGCACAGCGCCGCAAAAAAAGGAGACTATAATGCTCTGTCAGTTCACCTTTGATAATTTCCGCTCGTACCGTGACGAAACGATATTTGATATGCAGGCCTCTGCCATGAAAGAGTTCAAAGAGTCCCTAATCGTTGACGAAAAGGATGGGCAAGCATTTCTTCCAGTATCTGTTATATTTGGTCCGAACGCTGGAGGCAAGTCTAACCTGTTTCTTGCTATGCACAGGATGTTCGATGCTGTCTCGTACCCAATCTATCTTCTTTCTCGAAAAGACGAGACAACGAAGGATGTTCCACGACCCAAAGTGAAAGGAACTGACGCGTTTCGCTTTGATGAGTTTCATTCTAATGAGTCCTCCGATTTCGAGGTCTACTTTAGAACGAAGGGTCAGGAATTTCGCTATACGCTCTCCTTCGATGCGGAGGGAATAACCTCCGAGAGCCTAATGAGAAAAAATGTTGGCGGGACGAGAACAGCCATGTTGTTTGAGCGAACAGAAGGCAAGGTGGAATTGGGATCCGCACTTAAGCGCGCCAGAGTAAACACATCGTTTAATGTGGACATTCCTTATCTGTCCTTCCTTGCGTTAAATTACGATATTGAATTTGTTGACATGGCTGCGGAGTGGATCGCCTCAACGAGGTTCATTGACTTCGACTTTCGTTTCGAGGAACTCATTCTTGAAACAATGCTTGCACAGGAGGACGAGAGCGTCATCGTTGGCATTCTCAATGCTGCTGGTATAAACATAGATGGGTTTCGAGTCGAGGGCGACGAAGATGACTTCGAGAACAGGCGCGTCTGGGTTCGCCATATCGTGAACAGAAAGCTATATGAGCTTCGGCTTAACAAAGAGTCCGCCGGAACGCGCAAGATGATGAGCATGGCGATCGCACTCGACGACGCGCTGAAGAAAGGGAATCTGCTCGTCATAGACGAATTAGATTCCAAGCTACATCCGAAGCTGCTCAGATTCATTATCATGCTCTTTCAAGATCCTAGCATCAATAAGAATGGGGCACAGCTAGTGTTCACATCTCAAGATGTCAGCATCATGCGAAATGATGTGTTTCGCCGAGACGAAATCTGGTTTGCTGCTCGAAATGAAGATGAGGTGAGCACTCTTTGGTCGCTTTCCGACATTCATGAGCCGAATGGAAATCTTGTGAGCAAGAATGCCGCTTTCGATAGGCAGTATCTCTCGGGCAGATACGGAGCGGATCCCATACTCGATCGTCTTCTTTATTGGGAGGAGGATTAGGCGTGGCGCGAGGTCGATCTAAGAATGAATGGCGCAAACCGGGAAGGTGCCAAGGCTATCGGGTCTTGGCACCTGAACGGCACCTTATCGTCTGTGAGGGTAAAAAGACCGAACCATTGTACTTCCAAGGCATGCGCGATGCCTTAAGACCAGAGTTCAGAAATCGTATCCACATCGTCGTGAAAGGAACCGGTCTTCATACGACTGATTTGTTTGAGTACGCACTACGAGAATGTAGATTGTCGGGCGGCTTTGACCATGTTTGGCTTGCTTACGATCGAGACGATTTCGACTTTTGCGAATTCGACTCCGTGGTTGACAAGTGCGTCCAGAACTCGGATGAAACAACGACGTTCCATCCTCTTTGGTCGAATCCATGTGTTGAAGTCTGGATGTTGTTGCATTTTGGCTATACTACCGCCGAAATGACCTCGGTCGAAGCTATTGCCAGAACAGACGTGGTGTTCCAACGCGAATTGAAACACCCGTATTCAAAAACAGCCACTGGCTTGTTTGAGGAATTTCGCTATACGCTCTCCTTCGATGCGGAGTGGATCGCCTCAACGAGGTTCATTGACTTCGACTTTCGTTTCGAGGAACTCATTCTTGAAACAATGCTTGCACAGGAGGACGAGAGCGTCATTGTTGGTATCCTCAATGCTGTTGGTATAAACATAGATGGGTTGAGGTCCCGGACGATTTCCTGGGCACGTGATTGCGTGGAAAGGAAGAAGGTATGTACAGTCCGGAGTTCAAGAAGAAAGCACTGAGAATCATAGACAAGCACGGAGGCTCTTGCCTAAAGGCATCTCGTGAGCTTGGGGTGGTGAGCTTAAAAACGCTGCAGCGCTGGCGCGACGAGAGAAATAAATTGACAAAAATGGTCAAAACTTCCAGCTTTCCATGGTCATAGCGTCACATAGCTAACTTGAATTGTGGAGAACACTGGGCAAACAGGGTTCTCCAATTCTATTTTGATTCGTAATTGGCGTAATTTGGCATTATAGACTGTGGAAAGTCGGAAGTTTTGACCATTTTTCGCCTAAAAAGTGACGAAGGCAACACACAGTCTGGTTTGGTCAGAGTTCCATCACAGCGTGCCCTATCCATATGCAATCGACTAAAACAGACACACTTTTCTGCCTATATGCCAAAAATGCCCAGACATATAGAAAGTAGGGTAGCGCAGCAAATTGGTACTGCAAATCCCATCAAATATGCTAGGATGCAGTCTTTAGGTCTTCTCGTTGTTTTCCTTTTATTATCGCTGGGTATAGGGATATCCAGTATCAATTTTGCAATTGTAAGCGCTTTGTTACAATTAAGTTCAAAGAGGTACTGAAGATATGCCGGTAGTTCCTTACGGACGAATATATGGAACGCCGCTTCAAAAGTTCTTTAGCGCCAAAACGATAACAGAGGAAGCTCTATGATTTACGAGATAACCGACAGTACCTTCAATCAAGAGGTGGCTGATAGCAATGTTCCCTGCGTAATTCTGTTTACTGCAGGCTGGTGTACCTTTTGCGGCGATATGGTTCCGCGTGTGGAAAACCTGTCAGATAAGTTCGACAACACCGTGAAATTCTGCATTGTGAACAGCGACGAGCAACGTGCCCTGCGCATCGCCTTTGCCGTAGCTGCCGTTCCTTACATTGTGCTTATCTACAAAGGCATGAAGATTCCGCTTTTCGATGAGATAGTTACTGAAAAAAGACTGGAAGAGCGCATCATATGCGTTCTAAACGGCGGCGAGACTCCAACTGCCACGCCGCTAAAACGGCTTTAAGCTAGCATTGCTTTATGGAAAGATACTTTATTATCCAATTATAGCTAGATCCCTGATACAACTTAATGACTGAGTTTTTGAAACGTTGACGATTGTTCCGATTAATCATTGCCGGTCTTTCACAAAAGAAAGAATAGTAGTGTCAACTAAATCGGGGTAAGTTCAAGTCCACAAGTGGTAAATGGGGAGGCAATGGGGTGCCGCTTCCAGCACGAAGACTGCACCGATCGCCACAGACGCGACTTCAAGATCGTCGTGGATGGCGGTCCTATTCCTCAATGGCCGATCTGGTTTGCGGACTCATCGAGTCAGAATGCGTTGATTCCGGCGAAAATCAGGGAGTCTCTTATTCCTAAATTATGTCAACGAAATGATATAATAGTTGAATTCAATAAATTATGTCAACACATTGAGAATTATGGTGATTCGGATGATAGGCCGCCCAATATATATAGAGAAACTGCAACGCTGGAAGGATAGAGATGTCATCAAGGTTGTGACCGGCGTGCGCAGATGCGGGAAGTCAACGCTGCTAAAGCTCTTCGCTGACGAGCTCAGAGCCGAAGGCGTGAAGCGGGACCACGTCATCACATTGAATCTTGAGCAACTGGAAAACGAGAGCTTGCTTGACTACCACGCACTACACGATGAGGTGCTTAGCCGAGTGAATGACGGTCAGATGCATTACGTCTTCATAGACGAGGTTCAAAACGTACCCGATTTCCAGAAAGCAGTCGATAGCCTCTATACCAGAGAAAACATAGACCTGTACATCACTGGTTCCAACGCGATGATGCTCGAAGGCACGCTTGCCACTCTGCTCTCCGGTCGCTATGTAGAGATCAGCATGTTACCGCTGTCCTTCTCGGAGTATGTTTCCACCAATACATCAGACGAATCCTTGAGGCGCTTGTACAGCCGATACATCTCGCAGAGTTCATTCCCCGCCACGGTCGATTTCGCGCAGGACTCACTGGCTCTTCATGACTATCTGGAAGGCATCCTCAATACGGTGCTGTTCAAGGACGTGGCGCAGCGCTTGAATATTGCCAACACGCTTGGGCTCGGTTACCTTGTCGATTTCATGTTCGACAACGTCGGCAACCTCACATCAGTGAAGGGCATAGCCGATACGCTTGCATCGAATGGAACCAAGGTGTCTCGCAACACCATCGACGAATATCTGTCAGCGCTGGTCAATAGCTTCATAATCTACTCAGCGAAATGCTTCGACCTTCGTGGAAAGCGACTGCTGAAACAGCAACAGAAGTTCTATGCGATTGATATGGGGATGCGGCGGATGATCCTATCCAATCAAGTTCGTGATACAGGGCGTATCCTTGAGAACATCGTGTTCCTAGAGCTGAAGCGAAGATTCAAGTCGGTGCAGGTGGGGCGCATCGGGGATTTGGAAGTCGATTTTGTGGTTGAGGGCGATAGCGGGCGCGCATATTTCCAAGTAGCTGAGAGCATCTCAAGCGAGAAGGTGTTGGAACGCGAGCTTGCTCCTTTCAGGAAGATCGAGGATAACCACCCGAAGCTTCTGCTTACCCTAGATGATGTAGACCCGGTAAACCACGAAGGCATCATGCAGATGAATGTCCTCGAATGGATGATGGGGTAAGTCCACATTTCCTTTCCTGACCTCAGTGTTGAAGTTCGAATCGCAATCAAGGACACGTTCTCAACTAAGCCCGTCGGTCAGAAGGTCGGTGGGCTTTTGTGAGCACCTCTGATTCCGTGATATAATTTTTCCAATATTCCAGCGGAGCCTTTGGCAAGCAACGCTTCGAGTAAGGTTAGGTGAATGAAGAACTAGCGATGCCCTTTTTGGGCGCCCAATTTACGACCTTTCTGTTTCATGGTCGCGCTTTGAAGGTGCCGCATCGCTGTGCGTTCTTAATCTATACAACCGCCAATCGTATGCCTGACCCTTGCGCGGCCTCCTATCAAAGGAGTGCTGCTATGCAACTGAATCTCTCCCATATAAGTTATACATATCCAGGTGCCAGTTTTCCGGCGCTCGACAGCATCAATGCCGTTTTCCCTCAAGGCTGGACTGGCATAATCGGCGATAATGGCTGTGGCAAGACCACACTTGCTCTCATTGCGGCACGACAGATTGCACCCATCTCGGGGTCTATCACACCGTCGCTCTATGCGTCCTACTGCTCTCAAGATGCTAGCGTGACTCCATCGAATCTGTATGAGCTTGCAGACAACTGGAGTCACGAAGGGCGACACCTTCGGGAGCTTTTGGGCATTGACGAGGAATGGTTCTGGCGCTACGAGACGCTTTCTGGTGGTCAACAACGACGCATACAGATTGCGTGCGCATTGTTCTCTGCACCGGATGTTCTGGTGATGGATGAACCCACCAACGATCTTGACAGTGAGACTAGAACTATCATTAAGGAAGCTCTCGCTTCTTTTAAGGGAATTGGTCTTCTCATATCTCATGACCGCGACTTGCTCGATAGTCTTGTCTCGCAGAGCCTCATCTTTGATGGCAGACAAGTAATTATGCGTCCTGGCGGCTATACCAAAGCAACTGACCAAGCGGCAAACGACCGTATGTCGGCGCTTAGGAGACGTGAAAAGGCTAAACGCGAGGTGAAGAGAATCGAGGTTGAGGCACAGCGCCGCCGGCAAGAGGCTTCGCTACAAAAAGCCAAGCGCAGCGGTCGTGGTCTGGGCAATAAGGACAATGACGCGCGAGAACGTATCGGGCGTGCCATCATATCGGGAAAAGATGGCGTGGCAGGAAAACTATCATCCAATATGGATCGAAGGCTTGCAAGAGCAAACGAATCGCTAGCTGACATTCATGTTGGTAAGCGCTATGAGCATCGTCTTGGGGACTGGGGGACCGTTGCTCGATCTAGTATCGTGTCGCATGTTGTGTCAACTACGCTGCAAGCTGGCGATTTTTCTGTCTATGTCCCTGAGCTTTGGATAGATTCGACTGATCATGTAACGCTCTCCGGTCGAAACGGAACGGGAAAGAGTCTCGTTGTGCACTACATTGTGGAATCAACCTCTCCCAACATCAAAGTTGCCTATATCCCACAAGGAATAGGTAAAGAAGAACGCGAACGTGCTCTCAAAATGCTTAGAAACTGCACTCCAGATAAACGTGGTCGTATTTTGTCTGTTGTGGCGCATCTCAATTCTGACCCTGAGCGATTGCTCGATGGCAGCGAGGTCAGTCCTGGCGAACTGCGCAAACTATTGTTAGCTGAGCAGCTTATTGATGATCCCAATTTTCTCGTGCTCGATGAGCCAACCAATCATCTGGACATTGGGTCCATTGAAGCCCTCCAAAACTTGCTCGTTCGGTTTCCGGGTGCAGTTCTGCTTGTTTCGCATGATGCCGCCCTGCTGGATGCCGTATCCGAAATAAAATGGAGTATGACGGGTTCGGAAAGCCGCTGGCAACTGGAGATATATTGAATCTTCGACTGTCATTATAACTCTCAGACAACGTGCAATGTTGCGTTTTAACCACAATACAATAGGAGTAATCGAATCGCAATCAAGGCACATAGGCGTCGCTTGCGATGTTTTGCTGAAAAAAATAGAGGCTTTTAAGGGGGTTGGAGTATAATAACTTCACACTGCGGGCGTGGTTCAATGGTAGAACTCGAGCTTCCCAAGCTCGCTACGCGGGTTCGATTCCCGTCGCCCGCTCCACAAGATCAATGCTAGCGTCGTCAATTTTTGGCGACGCTTGGGGAAATCCTCAATATCAAAACCGATTTCTTTGGCTTTGCTGCAGCATGAATGATAGTGTTAAAGAAAAGAAGGAATAAACGCGCTGCTACCATATTGTTAGATAAAATCTAGTAATTGGTATATCCGCAAAGAATAAGTTTGGATGTGAATGGGTGAATCATAAGAACGCTAATACAGAAAATCAAGAACAAGGTCCTAAGCCTGATACGGTTAACGGTTGGCGCATCGCTTTTATATAAGGCATGTCTTTGTGGGCTCGGTATTCGCACGCCATGAATAAAACAACAAAAACCAGCATATGGTCTGTGCCTTATGTAATTTTACTGCTGGCAAACTTTTTTCAATCTACAGCTGCTTTTATGACTATGGCAACCTTGCCACTTTATGCAACGGTGCTTGGGGCTTCGGCTGCTATGGTAGGCGTGGTATCCAGTTCTTTTGCTCTATCATCGTTGTTGATCAGACCTATTGCAGGTCCGGCATTTGATAGTTTTTCAAGGCGACGAATGCTTATACTTTCTCAGGTAATTATTACTATTTGCATGTTTTTGTATGGTTTTGTCCAATCGTTAGAAGTACTCGTTGTTGTCAGGTTGTTCCATGGCATAGGTGTTGGATGTTCGGGTCCATTAGCTATGTCAATGCTTACCGAATACTTACCTAAAGATAAATTTGCAAGTGGGGTAAGTATTTATACCTTGGCTCAATCTTTTGCTCAGGTTATTGGTCCTGCAGCTGGTTTAACGCTTATAGATTTAATAGGCTTTACGTGGTCGTATATATTGGCAGCTCTTTCAGTTTTAATTGCTATTATTGGGGTTATTTTTCTTAAAGAACCCTCTTATCAAAAACTGCCATATAAATTGCGCTTTGATCGTATGTTTGCGCCTCAGGTAATTAGCAAGGCTATTGCATTAATGTGCATTTCAACTTCATTTGCATGTATGGGCTCCTATATAGTTCTTTACGGTCTTGAGCGAGGAATTGAGAACCTTGGTTTTTACTTTATTGTTTATTCTCTTGGTTTAGTTATTACGCGACCAATTTATGGCAATCTGGCTGATAAATATGGAACCCCAAGGTTTGTTGCAGTCGGTGTCTTGTTCTTTTTAGCATCTTATATAGCGTTATCAGTAGCTACGGGTGTTTCGGGGTTTGTCATAGCTGCAGTTCTCGGTGCATTTGGTTTTGGCTGTTGTGCTCCACTTTTGCAATCGTTTGCTTTAGCTTCGGTATCGGCATCGCATCGCGGAGCTGCAAGCAATACCATGTTCACTGGTCTTGATCTAGGATCTCTTATAGGTCCGGTTATAGGTGGCTTTATTGTTGAAGGCATTTATGGACAAACGGGCAACATGGCTCTTGCTTACAGCAATCTATGGCTTTATATGCTTATCCCTGCGCTGGGAACATTAATTCTTTCAATACGTTGGGCGTTTCATAAGTAGGTGTGCGTCGCCTTCACAGATCGGACCCAATATATCCTGCAGATTGCAAGACAGACTTGCTTGCTTTTCGCTATAATTTGCTTGCGCTAATAATGCTTGTTTGCCGTAGTGCAGCGGCGGCAAGTCAAAATAATGTTGCACCGGGTATATCGAAGTAGCGCACGATATATCGCCTCTTAGCGAAGGAGTGTGCAACATGGGCGTAGTTAAAGCCGTTTGCACAAGCAATGTAAAAGGTATCCAAAAATCTGAAGTTCCTACAATAGAATTACGCGATAATTGGGGCGTTGAGGGCGACGCGCATGCGGGCTTGTGGCATAGGCAGGTAAGCCTTTTAAGTTTTGAGAAAATTGAAGAATTCAAAGCTCGGGGTGCCGATGTAGCGAATGGCTCATTCGGAGAAAACATTATTGTTGAGGGCTTTGACTTAAAGAATCTACCTATTGGAACGCGCTTTCGTTCGGGAGATGTTGTTCTCGAACTTACGCAAATTGGCAAACAATGCCATGCTCACTGTGCTATTTATCACAAGATGGGGGACTGCATTATGCCTCGTGAAGGGGTGTTTTGCAAAGTTATTCACGGTGGTGAAATTGCCGTTGGTGCTCAGATTGACATCGTGTAGCTTCGCATTATTTGTTTGTGGCTGCAGTCAAATTACTAAGCCTTTTCTACACACTGATTTTACAAATTCTTTGCAATTGCCTTACTTATGCCTGATTTTCTCCTGCGAATATGAACATCGTTTTTATTTGACTGTATTGAGCGGTTAAACAAGCTGTTCAATCGAAAGGAGAAACAGTGGTGAATAAAAAAGCGGGAGTGCTAGCTGTTGTTTGTACAACTTTTGCGCTAGCTTTTGGTGCAATAGCGCTAAGTGGATGCGGTCCGCAGCAGGCTTCGGAGGGCAGCAGTAACGGCGAATCTGCATCCTCGAATACAGACGAGCTAATTTCGGTGTATTCTCGCGAAGATGGATCGGGCACGCGTGGTGCTTTCATCGAACTGTTCGGAATTGAGCAGAAAGACGATAGCGGCAAAAAAGTTGACATGACTACAGACACTGCAGCTATTACGAATTCCACCTCAGTTATGATGACTTCGGTAGCAGGTGATCCAGCTGGTATAGGTTACATATCGCTAGGTTCACTAAACGACACGGTTAAGGCTTTGAACATAGACGGCGTTGAAGCTACAACTGAAAATGTCAAAAATGGAAGCTATGCTATATCGCGTCCATTCAATATTGTAACTGGCTCTTCTCTTAGCGAAGCAGCGCAGGATTTTGTTAAATTCATTATGAGCGCCGATGGTCAGAAAGTCGTTTCCGAAAACGATTTCATCTCTGTAGACGACGCTGCAGCTGCTTATTCCCCAAGTGGTCTTAGCGGCAAGGTTGTTGTGGCGGGCTCATCTTCCGTAACTCCAGTTATGGAGAAGCTGGCAGAGGCTTACAAAGCGCTTAACCCAGATATGGTTGTTGAAGTGCAGCAATCAGATTCTACGACTGGTGTAAACATGGCAGTCGAGGGTACGTGCGATATCGGAATGGCATCGCGTGAACTCAAAGATTCCGAAACTGCCGCTGGCGTAAGCTCAACAGCTATAGCGCTAGATGGAATCGCAGTTATCGTTGCACCTGAGTCTTCTGTGACTAATCTCACGGCGGATCAAGTGATGCGCATCTACACTGGAGAAATTCTCTCTTGGAGCGAGGTCGCCTAAATGCGTCCCGCGTCTGTTAAGGAGGCCGCAGCAAAAATTATGTTTGCTGCGGCTGCCACCATCTCAATTCTTGCTGTGGCTTTAATTTGTGTGTTTTTGTTTGCTAACGGTGTGCCCGCTATAGCCGAAATTGGATTGCCTGAATTTCTGCTGGGTACAACATGGAAGCCTAACTCAGGAATGTACGGCATTTTCCCTATGATAGTTGGCTCTATTTATGTTACGGCGGGAGCAATTATTATAGGTGTGCCAGCTGGTGTTGCCTGTGCTATATTCCTTTCTCGTTTTGCAAGTGGTAAGGTGGCTTCAGTTTTGGTGCCCGGCATAGAACTGCTAGCAGGTATTCCAAGTGTTGTTTACGGTTTCTTCGGTCTAATGCTGGTCGTTCCTTTCATTCGAAACACAATGCCCTCTCGCGGTCTTTCGCTTTTGGCGGCGGCATTCATTTTGGGAATCATGATTCTTCCAACAATTATTACCGTGTCAAAAAGCGCGCTAGATGCTGTGCCATCGAAATACTACGAGGGTGCACTTGCCTTAGGCGCAACACACGAGCGCTCGGTGTTCCGGGTTCTTGTTCCTGCGGCTGTATCTGGAATTATGGCTGCTATCGTGCTTGGTGTAGGGCGTGCAATTGGTGAAACTATGGCTGTGGTTATGGTCGCGGGCAATCAGCCTATTATACCCACATCCATATTTGAAGGTGTTCGTACTATGACTTCAAATATTGTGCTGGAAATGGGCTATGCTGCCGATTTGCATCGCGGCGCACTTATTGCAACCGGCGTTGTCCTATTTGTTTTCATAATGCTTATTACCGCACTCTTCAATGCGATTAAGAAGAATGAGGTATCTCGATGATGGGAAAAAATAATACACCGCTTGAATTGTCGGCGGTAGGCGCAACTGGCGCAGCTGGTGCAAATGCGGTGGGAAATATGCCACCAATTTCAAAATACGACAATGTGTCGCCGCGCCATAATATGTCTGTGCGAATTGCGTCGTTAGTTATGCGTGGTGTTGTTTATTTAGGAGCTATTGTTGCTACGGCGGTACTCCTGCTTATAGTTGGCTACATTCTAATAAACGGAGTGCCCTACATAACACCTAGCTTATTTGAATGGGAATACACTTCTGAAAATGTATCGCTTATGCCCGCGCTTATTGATACGGTGCTTATGGCTGCATGTTCTCTAATTATTGCAGTACCTATTGGTGTTGGAAGCGCAGTTTACCTTGTGGAATATGCTCCGCGTGGGTCGCGTTTTGTTCGCATTGTACGTATAACAACGGAAACACTTCAGGGAATTCCTTCGATCATATATGGTCTGTTTGGAATGCTTTTCTTTGTGACTGCACTACATTGGGGATTATCGCTGCTTTCGGGTGCATGCACATTGGCAATTATGATTCTACCTACAATTATGCGCACTACTGAAGAGGCGCTTTTAGCGGTACCTGATTCATATCGTGAAGGCGGTTTCGGTTTGGGCGCGGGGCGTTTGCGCACGGTGATGCGCTGCGTTATGCCCTCGGCGGCTCCCGGAATTACAAGTGGAATTATTTTGGCGCTTGGTCGATGTGTTGGGGAAGTGGCGGCACTGTTATTTACAGCTGGAACCATAGCGCAAATACCTAATTTTGTTGGACAGGGTGCGTTTGCGTTCCTAGATTCTTGCAGAACACTTGCGGTGCATATGTATGTACTTGCAAGCGAGGGTCTTCATATGAACGAAACTTACGCTACGGCTGTTGTACTTCTTGTGGTAGTAACAGTTCTCAACTTAGCCGCAAATGTTGCTATAAAGAAATTGAGAAAGGACTAGATAATATGAACGACAATGGTGCTGCTGTGCTTCCGTCTAAAACAGAACCGAGCCGCACTGAACTAGACAGCCTAGTTAGTTTGGAAATTGAGCAAGAACTTGACAGTGCGTTCTCTAAAATGGAAGTGAACAACCTTAATCTGTACTATGGTGAATTTCATGCGCTTAAAGATGTTTCGCTTTCATTCCCTAAAAACGAAGTAACGGCGCTTATTGGACCGTCTGGTTGCGGTAAATCTACCTTATTAAAGACGCTTAACCGTATGAATGATCTTGTGGTGGGTTGCCGTGTAGATGGGAAAATTACACTTGACGGAGAGGACGCCTATCGCGATATTTCTGTTAACGATCTGCGTCGGCGCGTCGGTATGGTATTTCAACAGCCGAACCCATTTCCAATGAGCGTGTACGACAATATTGCGTTTGGACCACGAACTCATGGCATAAAAAAGCATGCCGATTTAGATGAGATAGTAGAACAGAGTTTAAGACGTGCTGCTATTTGGGACGAATTGAAGGATCGTCTTAAAAAGAGTGCGCTTGGGCTTTCCGGCGGTCAGCAGCAGCGTCTATGTATTGCGCGTGCTTTGGCAGTACAGCCTGAGGTGCTGTTGCTAGACGAATCGACTAGTGCGCTTGACCCTATTTCGACTGCAAAAATTGAGGAATTGGTAAGCGAATTAAAGAATGACTATACGGTAATTATGGTTACTCACAATATGATGCAAGCACTTCGCGTGTCCGATAAAACGGCATTTTTCCTATTGGGAGATATGGTGGAATTCGGGAATACCGACGAGCTGTTTACAAACCCCGTTGACCCGCGTACTGCTGATTACGTTTCGGGGCGCTTCGGATAGAGCAAGATGCCTTTTGGCATGCTTGGAGGTGTCTTTTATTGCATTTCGTATGTTTTGAGTAGTGTTGTTTTGCATAAACCTTACAATGGCAGTACGCACTATTGCGCTGCTGTGGTTTTACAATAAAGATGTGGATCGATATGCGACGCGTTAGGAGTTTTCTTTAGCATGCTCTACTACGTTGAAGATGACGAGCATATCCGCGATCTTGCCATCTACGCACTGCGTCAGGCGGGCTTTGAAACAATCGGGTTTGCTCACGCTAATGATTTCTTTAAAGAATGTTCAGTGGCTTTGCCTGATGCAGTGTTGTTAGATATTATGTTGCCAGATATAGACGGTCTTGAAATACTGCGCCGTTTGCGCGAAGATACGCGCACTCATTCCATTCCTGTCATGATGCTGACTGCGAAGGGTACAGAGATAGATACTGTATCCGGTTTAGATGCTGGCGCTGATGATTATCTAGCTAAGCCGTTTGGAATGATGGAATTAGTGTCGCGTGTGCGTGCGCTTTTAAGGCGTGCAAGTTCTTCTAGTGTAGCTAATATAAACATTATGTCGAACGCTGGCATAGAGCTTGACCTGTCTGCTCATACTGTCAAAGTCTGCGAAACCCCTGTGCAACTTACTCTTAAGGAATTTGAACTGCTGCATGCGCTTATGGCGAATGTTGGTAATGTGCTAAGCAGGGTGCAGCTTCTTGAACGTGTTTGGGGTACTTCTTTTATGGGCAGTTCGCGCACTGTGGACGTACATATTCAGACGCTGCGTCAGAAATTAGGAGCAGTTTGCAGCGACGCGGAAAATAGCATAGAAACTGTGCGCGGCGTGGGGTACCGCATGAGGCGTGAAGGCGATTCATCGTGAGTCAGCGTCGTCTTTCATCAACAGTAAATTCGCTTTTGCTGGCATTTACGCTTTCGGTTGTGCTGGCTTTAACTCTAGTTTTTACAGCTCTTTATTATTTTATATTTGAGGGCTTTGAAGAGTCACGTCTTGAAAAACTTGCGCAAAACATTGCTAGCGAGATGAATGTCATAGATGAAAGTGAACGCTTGGCTTTGATGGATGCACAGGTGTCAGCTGATCTTCGCTATACACTTATTGACGAAAACGGCGAGGTTGTTTTTGATAGCGTACAGAGTCAGCTTGACAATGGTGAGTATATCCTTAAAGAACTAGACAATCATTCAAATCGTCCAGAATTTCAGGGTGCTGTACGTGAGGGTACAGCTTATGTAATTCGCTATTCGGACACACTTAAAAAAGATATGCTTTACGCTGCGGTTCGTTTAGATGACGGTGCAATTGTCCGTTTGGCGGAGCCACGCGAGTCTCTTATTGCTTTTGCTGCAAGGTTTGTTGTGCCAATAGTGATAGTTATTCTTGTTGTAGCTGTGTTGGTTGTTGTTTTCTCAAAATTACTTACAAAAAGAATTATGCGACCTTTAGATAATATGGATGTAACTGAACCTTTGAAAGGCGAGGGGTATAGCGAAATGAGTCCGCTTCTTGCAAGAATAGATGATCAGCGATTGATGTTGGAGCGTCAAAATGAAGATCTTGCGCGCGCTGACAGCATGCGTCGCGATTTTTCCGCGAATGTGTCGCATGAACTAAAAACTCCTCTACAAGTAATTGTGGGTTATACAGAGTTGATGGAAGGCGGTCTTGTAAGCCAAGAAGATATTCCGAAATTTTCGCGCATTATTCACGAAGAAGCAGAGAATATGCGTAGCCTTATTGATGATGTGCTTACTTTGTCGCGCTTGGATAGCGGTTCAATTTCTGCGTCAAATTTGAAGGATGTTGATCTGTTTATTTTGGCAAAACAGGTGGCTGATAGGCTTGCTCCAATAGCCAACAAAAAAGATGTCGATATTCGCGTTAGTGGTGAATCGGTATTTATTGAAGGCGACGAATCGCTGCTTGACGAGATGATGTCAAATCTAATTACAAATGCAATTCGCTATAACGTTGATAATGGATATGTTGATGTGATAGTGGGCGAGCGTGTTCAACCTGCAAAAGAGGCTGTCGTAGTTGTAAGAGATGCAGGTATTGGCATGCCAGAAGACGAACTAACCAAGATATTCGAGAGGTTTTATCGTATAGATAAAAGCCGCTCGAAAGAAACAGGGGGAACAGGACTTGGGCTTGCTATTGTAAAACATGCTGCACTTAGCCATAACGGGCAAGTGCAGGTGGAAAGCAAGCTAGGTCAAGGATCCACCTTCACTGTAACTATACCAATAAAATAAAAAGCAGCTTTTCTTTTTTAGCTGGTGGCTAGTCCTGCTGCCTTCATATACGATTCTAGATCGTCTTCCCATGTTGGCAATTCTGCCCCAAACATCTCTAGCATCAAGCTCTCTAATACTACATTCTCGGCAGTTTTTGGGTCGGCTTCGGGTACTAGTATGCTTTCTGGGTTATAGCCGGCTAACTCTAGCACTTTTGCTGCAAAATCGTACCGGCTAGCCTGACCGCGCGATGCAATATGGAATGTGCCCGTTCCATCGCGTTCTAGGACCTTAATCATAAATTTGACATAGGTATCAACGCTTGTTGGGGCAGCGAATTGATCGGTGCGCGCCGGGCAATTCGCGCCTGCTGCTGCGGCATCTAAAATTTCTCTTAGGCGACCACCACTTGTATGGTATAGCCAAGACGAGCGAATAATTATATGGTCTGATGTTATGTTTCTTACCATCATTTCGCCGGCGCGTTTAGATTTACCATATGGTGTGTTTGGATGCGGATTATCGAATTCGTTTACGGGCTCATCTAGTTTGGAGGAATAAACATCGTCGGAGGAAACTTGTATGATGGTTGCCCCTACAGTATTGGCGGCTAGTGCAACATTGCGCGCACCTATGGCATTTACTTCATAGGCTTTTACCCGGTTAGATAAACTGGTGGCATCGCGTCTAATTCCCGCGCAATTTATTACGGCACGGGGTTGAATTTCCTCTGCAAACGCTTCTAAACGTTCGCTTTCGCATACTGAAAGTTCTGCATCAGTTCCCACAACTGTGAATCCTTCATTTTCTAGGCATGTGCATATCGCATTACCAATAAAACCTTTGTTTCCAGTTACCCAAATTATGTTGGTATCGTTTATAAGCTCACTCATAAGTTTCCTCCGTGCCTTGTGTGCTCGGCTTATTAAGAGTTGTCAGTAACGGTTTCATCCAATTCCAAGTCGTTTAACTTAGGTAGTGCATCTGTATTGCTAGTTTCATCGGATAATGCAGAAGTGCTGTGATGCTTTTTAGACAGTATATATTGAACCGTGCACATACCAATTATGATTACCAAACCGGCAATATCTGATACTGTGCCCGGAATCATCATACCCAGTCCGCCAATAGCTAATATGATGCGGAAAACTGGGTTTAAATGATGGTGGAATAGGGTATTGGTAAGTGCGCATTGCAATCCAAATACGCCGACAAGTGCCGTGCCTGTGTTAAGAAGAACTGCAGGCAAGGTTACATTGTCGCCCACAAGTAGCAATATTGGGCTGAATGCAAAGATGTAAGGCACCACAAATTTTGCTATACCTAGTTTTGTAGCGTTAACCGCTGTTGCCATCGGGCGCGACTTCGCAATGGCACTTGCGGCATATGCTGCCAGCGCTACTGGTGGCGTAATGTCTGCTGCAATTCCAAAGTAGAATACGAAGAAATGTGCGCATATTGGGTCTATTCCGAGTTGAATTAAGATCGGTGCGCAAGTAGATGCCATAATGCAGTAATTTGCTGTGGTTGGCACACCCATTCCTAGAATCAAACAGCAAATCATAGTGAATATTAAGCCAATAATAATGAAGTCGCCCGCCATCAAAACTATAACGTTAATTATGGTTGAAGCTAGACCGGTTACTGTGATGCATCCGGCAATCATGCCAGCCATAGCGCAGGCAACTGCAACAGCAATTGTGTTTTTTGCTCCGGCAGAGAAAGCGTCAACAACCATTAATGCAGCAATTTTTACAGTTTCCATGAATACAGCGCCGAAACTTTCGCCTTCTGCACGCTCGCGCCAGCTGTTAAGCAAGAAGTTTATAAAACCTATTATGAATGCGCCGGCAATTGAGATAGCTGCGCTTGCCGCCATGGTGCGAGTACCAGAAGCTACAAGCCATACCAGAAGGACAAGAGGCAAAATTAGATAGCAGTTCTTAAGCAGGTAGGGAATAGTGGGAAGTTCACTTTTAGGGGTTCCTTTTAGACCTAGTTTTTTCGCTTCAAGATGTACTGCAATAAATATGCCGGCAAAATATAGCAAGGCAGGGATAATAGCTTTTGTTGCAACTTCAATGTAGGGGATGCCTATATATTCTGCCATTAAGAATGCAGCTGCGCCCATGATGGGGGGCATGATTTGTCCGCCAGACGACGAAGCTGCTTCAACTGCGCCGGCAAATTCCGGCTTATAGCCAGTTTTTTTCATCATAGGAATAGTTACAGATCCTGTGGTTACGGTGTTTCCCACCGATGAACCGGAAACCATTCCGCATAAAGCCGATGCTATAACAGATACCTTAGCGGCACCACCGCTTGACCAGCCTGCAATGCGATTTGCTAGCGAGATAAAGAAATTCGCAATTCCTGTACGCTCTAGGAATGCGCCAAATATAACAAACAATACTATATAGGTATAGCAAACATTAATCGGCGTGCCGATAACACCCGATGTTGTATAGAACAGTTTTTGAACAACTTTGCGCAGCGAATTGTAGAAATCGGCGTTACTAGACGATGTCATCTGCCAGTAGAATGCGTATATAACAAGACACGCTACAACTATTATGATCGGAAGCCCCACGCAGCGCCGGCACAATTCTGCCAGTACAAGAATCCCAATTATGCCCAGCGCTACATGAATAGGTTCAATGCGTGCTCCCATAAGTAGTATCTCGGTACAGTTCATAGCGAAATACATAAATGCCCCGAAGCCTGCAAGCATTAACACTATGTCATACCAAGGAATGTGGTTTACGCGGTGATTGGTTTTACGTGCAGGATAAATCATAAATCCTATAACGATAATGAACGCCAAAAAACGAGCTAGACGCGCCTCGGCTTGTTCTGTAGATAACAGCGTCATGCATATGCAATATACCGAAAATAGCACTAGGAAAGCTGTAACCACAATCTTTGGTACACCTTCCCAAATGCGCGTATTCGATTCTTTATCGTATTTGCGCATAACCTCGTCAGTGTCAATCGTGCCGTCTTTTACAACAGCTGGATCAAGTTCGGCGATTATGTCGTTAGTATCAGAATCCTTTTTCTTCTTGAAAAGAGCCATCCGCACGCCTCCTTTTCGTTAAATCTTTAAGCCTCGCGTAAACTCGTACGCTAAATTTGCCAGTTCTATTAGAAGTATCAGCAAAATGGAATCCTATTAGTTTTATGTTGATACTGCTTATAGAACTAAGTTGAGGGGTCGCGACTTAAATCGCGACCCCTCTTGTTCTCTAAAAGAGAGGTAATTATGAGTATTCAAGCAATTATATGGCTTAGCTTGCTACTGTAACACCCTGCTCTGAGAAGTATTTTGCAGCACCCGGATGATAAGGTACGGTGCTTATTGAAGCAGCATCTTCTAAAACAAGTTCTTTATACTTAGCATGTGCATCTGCATTGTTTTCAGCACCGTCAAAGATTGACTTCACGAAACCATAAACTGCATCTTCAGAAATAGAGTTGTTAGCAATAACAACAGCTCCAACTGAAACAGTTGTTACGTCGCCCTCTAGACCATAAGTGTCAGCCGGAATGACTGCCTTTGCATAATAGGGGGAAGCTTCGAGCAGTTTTGCTACATGCTCATCATCCATAGAAACCAGATATGCGGTCTTTGTGGTAGATAGGTCGGTAATAGCGGTTGTAGGTGCGCCTGCAACGATAAATGCTGCGTCAATCTTGTTGTCTTTCAGAGAATCGGTGGAATCGGCGAAGCTCTGATACACAGGAGATATGTCGTCAAGTGTTAAATCGTAAGCTGAAAGCACGTCTACTGCATTGAAATACACACCAGAACCTGCTGCGCCTACAGAAACAGTTTTGCCAGCAAGGTCGGCAACTGTCTTAATGTTCGGGTCGCAGGTTACAATCTGGACCTGTTCTTGATAAAGGTCAGCCACTATTGAGAAATCTTTATAAGCGGCATTTTCGAAAAGATTAGTGCCCTCATAAGCATATGCTAAAACGTCTGACTGGCAGAATGCAATATCGGCATCTCCGTCTTCAAGAGCTTGTACATTAGCTTGGCTGCCGTTGCCCGATAGTGCTGTAACAGCAACGCCATAATCGCCATTGGTTGCATACTGTGCAAGTACATTGCCGTATGCGTAATAAGTTCCCGACTCACCGCCGGTAACAAAACGCAGATTAGATGATTCGCTGGCAGGCGCATCTGAACTTGCTGCGCTGCTAGAACCGGCAGAACCGCCAGAACAACCAGCAAGACCTAGAGCTAGCGCGCCAGCAACCACGGCCACTGAAAGCGCACGAAGTTTTTTCTTCATACTTGTTTCTCCTTTTCCCTCGTTAAGCACAAGTGGTCTGAAACGTGTGTTTCTAAACTAGAACTAGAAACCATGTTCTATTCACGCTGTATTTTAGCCGTAAAAGTTTGTTATTTTGTCGACATAACAAAGATGTAACAATATTTTTCGGTAGGATTACGAAAAAACATGGTTGCACATGTAGCGAACAACAAGCAGGAGGGCTAATGTCACTAGAGTCGTGGGATTGGTTTTTGCGGCTGGTCGAGAAAGGCACATTTACTCGGGCGGCAGAAGAATTGCAAATTCCGCAGCAGACGCTTTCAGCGCGTTTGGCTTCGTTGGAAAACGAGCTTGGGGGCAAACTTATAGATAGAACTACTCCGCTTACTCTTACTAGAGCAGGCGAGGCTTTTATATCTTATGCGCGTGAACAAGAGGCTTCGCGTTTGCGGATGTTGCGCCAAGTAAGCGAAGTAACTATTGGTGGTTTTGGCGAATTGAAGATTGGCATATCGAATATGCGCGGAAGGGTTTTGATGCCGCACATTGTAAAGCAGTTTCATCGAAGCATGCCCGGTGTACGTATCAAATTGATAGAGGGCACCAATGAAGAACTTGTGCATTTAGTCGAGCGAAGCGAAGCTGACATAGTAGTGGCTAGTTTTGGGAATGTGCATCCCGGGGTGGCGGTGCGTCCTCTATATAAAGAAGAGATAGTTTTGATACTGGACCCACAACTTTTGGAATCTATTGTTGGCATGGAAGCTGAAAAAGCAATTACAGCTGTTGAAGAAAATGGTTTAAGTCTTCTTGATAATTGCCCGTTTCTTCTCGAAACCATCGATGACATTTCGGGAAGTATTGCGCGGGTCGAATTACAGAAGGCTGGTATAAAGCCAAAAGGACTTGTAGAGTCGGAGAATATGATGACTCTTCTGGCAATGTGTGAAGCCGGGCTTGGCGGAGTGTTTTGTCCTACAAACATGCTAGATGCTACAGCGGATTTAACCGGTAGGCTTGCGCGAATTCATCTATCCGATGAGGCGTGCTACGAGATAGGCATTGGCACGCCTGCATCGGCGCAGCCTTGGATTCCCGCTCAGATGTTTGAAGATGTTATAGGAGCATTATTTGCGGACACACACTAGGCTCTGTGGAGTTTTATATGGTCAAAACTGCCAAAGCCTTAGCGTTCAACAGGGCGAGAGCTATCCATTATCCAATTAATCCAGCTTCCTTCATAGCAATACACCTCTGTAAACCCTTTAGATTCCAGCAAATCGCATGCCTCGTGGGCAAGTCCTCCATCGTGGCAATAGATAATAATTGGGTTGTCTTTTTTAATGCCTAGAGCTTCTACGCTTTTTTCAATTATGGCAGCAACATCGCCACCTTCTTCTTTTGCTGCCATTAGTGGCACAGATTTGGCATTTGGAATATGTCCGTTTTCATACATTTCAATTGGCCGCACATCTACTATATGTATCTTATCTAGGTTTTCTAATACATAATCTGCATTAACAATCTTACTTGCCATTTTTGCCTCCTTTTTATTCACCGAGTGCGCTTTGAAATGGTGTTTTAAGGTTTTAAATAAGACCATTCTAGTGCGATTTTGTTTTCACAAGAAAACGGGGTGTCAACGTATTATTACGGTTTGATGAAACTGGCTTATAATCGCCTTATCTTTAGTGTTGGTTGCGCTTCAAATCGTCGTGCTACCTGCTATAATGACCCGACGGAGCAGCGCTGATTTTACAAAATGTAAGTGATGCGTATTTTCTGGCGTTACGTTTAATTTTGTTAAGTGCGTATGTTCTAAATCTATGTAAGCTCAACTTGAATCGGAGTTTGACTAATGGAGATTCGTGAACAGCTTGAAAAGATATTTGAAACAGCCATTGAAGCTGCTATGGCTGATGGTTCTATTTCGTTGGAAGATTCGGCGGCTACTCCTGAACCTGCGCTTGAACGTCCGCGCGACGAAGCTAATGGTGACTGGGCATCTACAGTGGCTATGCGCACGGCAAAGTTGGCGCATAAAAGTCCGCGCGACATAGCGCAGACTATAGTTGACCATTTGCCCGAAAACAATGTTATTGAATCGGTGGAAATAGCAGGTCCCGGGTTCATTAATATACGTTTGGCTGATGCGGTATTACAAAATGTTGTGCATACGGTGCGACAGCTTGGCGAAGACTACGGGCGTGGCACCATTGCAGAAGGTCAGCGCAAGATAAATCTAGAGTACGTTTCGGCGAACCCTACTGGTCCTTTGCATGTAGGGCATGGTCGCTGGGGTGCATTAGGCGATGCTATGGCGCGAGTTATGCGTCACGCTGGTTACGATGTTTACGAAGAGTTCTACATCAACGACCACGGAACCCAAATGGACGTATTCGGGAATTCTGTATCTGTGCGATATATGCAGCTTCTAGGTCACGACGTAGAAATGCCAGAACAGTGTTATGGCGGCAGTTATGTTGCCGACATTGCACAAGAGATAATAGACCGCGATGGCAATAAGTATGAGGATATGTCTGAGCAAGAGCGCATGGAGGCATTTCGCGAAATAGCCTATCAAGAAATGCTTGACTTACAGCATAAAGTGCTTGGTCGTTTGGGTACTACTTTTGATTGCTGGTTTAGTGAGCGCAGCTTATATGTTGAAGATGAAAATGGCGAAAGTGCAGTGTCTCGTAGTCTTAAAGCTATGGAAGACAAGGGCTATGTAAAAGAAGAACAGGGTGCTATTTGGTTTCGTTCCTCAGCGCTGGGGGATGAAAAAGATCGCGTTATGATAAAAGCAAATGGCGAGATGACTTATTTTATGAGCGATGTTGCTTATCACTACGATAAGAAAATGCGCGGTTTTGATCATCTTATAAACATTTGGGGCGCCGATCATCATGGTTATGTGAAGCGTTGTGAATGCATGTTAGAGGCTTGGGGCTGGCCGGGCAATTTAGAGATAGTCTTAGGTCAGCTGGTGAATTTATATCGAGATGGCGAAGCTGTGCGCATGAGCAAGCGTACAGGCGAGATGGTTACGCTCGAAGAGCTAATAGATGAAGTGGGTGTAGATGCTACGCGTTATCTCATGCTTTCTCGTTCGAGCGATCAGCCTATCGACTTCGATATTGAGCAAGCCAAGAAAAAAGATTCATCTAATCCTGTTTACTATGTTCAGTATGCACATGCGCGCATTTGTTCCATAATTCGTAAGGCTTACGAAGCGGCGGGGCAGGGCAGCGCAGATGGCAAGTCTATTGCGCAATTAGCTGAAATTGTTGCACCAGATGGCTGCGATTTGTCAATGCTAACGCACAGTACAGAGCTTGCATTAATGCGCAAAATGGCTGACTTTGGGAATTTGATAGCTTTGGCAGCGCGCGATCGTGAACCGTTCCGACTAACACACTATGCGCAAGATTTAGCATCGCTGTTCCATAGCTTCTATACCGAGTGTAAAGTGCTAACCGATAATGTAGAACTAACAAAGGCGCGTTTGGCGCTATGTGATGCAACTCGCATAATGTTGGCTCTTACGCTTAGCCTGCTTGGAGTAAGCGCTCCCGAGAAGATGTAGAAAATGCTTGCATAGATAGCAGCGCAAACGTATAATCCTACCTTGCGCGAAAACGCAACACGGTGGCTGTAGTTCAGTCGGCTAGAATGCCAGATTGTGGCTCTGGAGGTCGTGGGTTCAAGTCCCATCAGCCACCCCATAAACCTATTTTACGAGCCCTGTTTGAACTGCGAAGTTCGGCAGGGTTCGTTTTTCTCTTTGAGTACATAAAAAATATGAGGAAGTCTGCTTGCATGAAGTGCGGTATTCGCCTACAATGTCAAATCGCTTTGTGTTCGACTGATGCGCCATTAGCTTAGTTGGTAGAGCAGGGGACTCTTAATCCCAAGGTCGAAGGTTCGAGTCCTTCATGGCGCACCACCTTTATTAAGTTCTGCTTTGGGCCCTTAGCTCAATGGTGGAGCAGAGGACTCATAATCCTTTGGTTGCAGGTTCGAATCCTGCAGGGCCCACCACCTTTTAAATTCATTAAATGTTGAATCGGTGAACGGCGTGTATACGCCGAAATTTTACATCGCGCAACAGACCTACGTGATATACTCGGAAGGCTTGTAAAAACATATAAGCAAATGAAATATTGGCCCCCGAGGAATGTAAGTTTCGACTGTATTCAAGACGACTGCTTATTGAAACGGGGTCCCTAAAAATCTGAAAGGGGTCCGTTTTGACCGAGATAAAGAACACGTCTGTTATCCAATTCGACGATGTATCTGATGATCAGCTAAATGCCATGATTGATGGCACCCTCACAGATTTCGACGAGGGAGATCTGGTAGAGGGAACTGTAGTGAAGCTAGAGCACGACGAAGTGCTTGTAGACATTGGCTTCAAAAGTGAAGGCGTTATTCCGCTGCGCGAGCTTTCCATTCGCAAAGATATTGATCCTTCCGAGATAGTAAACTTGGGCGATCATATCGAAGCTCTCGTTCTGCAAAAAGAAGATAAAGACGGTCGTCTGATTCTATCCAAAAAGCGTGCAGAGTACGAGCGTGCATGGAATCGTGTGGAAGAGAAATTCAAGGCTGGCGAAATTGTTACTGGTGAAGTTATTGAAGTTGTTAAGGGCGGTCTAATTCTTGACATTGGTCTGCGTGGCTTCTTACCTGCTTCTCTGGTTGATCTTCGTCGCGTAAAAGATCTTGATATGTATCTGAACACCGAGATTGAAGCGCGCGTCATTGAAATGGATCGCAATCGCAACAATGTTGTTCTGTCGCGTCGTGTGCTGCTCGAAGAGGGTCGCAGAGCTGAGCGTACAGAAATTCTTTCTAAGCTGTCTAAGGGCATGCGCCTGAAAGGTAACGTTTCTAGCATCGTAGACTTTGGTGCATTTGTTGACCTTGGCGGAATAGATGGTTTGGTACATATTTCCGAGCTGTCTTGGAACCATGTAAATCATCCTAGCGAAGTTGTAAAAGTTGGCGATGAAGTAGAGGTTGAGGTTCTAGACGTTGATCTGCAGCGTGAGCGCATATCGCTTGGCTTAAAGCAGACCACCGACGATCCGTGGATCGAACTTGTGGATAGCTATCCGGTGGGTACTATCGTTGATGGCGTTGTAACAAAGATCGTTCCATTTGGCGCTTTCGTTGAACTCGGCAGTTCTATTGAGGGTCTTGTACACATTTCCGAAATGGCTTCTCGCCATGTTGAAACTCCAGCTCAGGTAGTTAAGCAAGGGCAGGAAGTGAAAGTGAAAGTTATGGAGATTAATCCTGACCGTCGCCGCATTTCTTTGTCTATGAAGGCTGCTGCTGAAGAGCTTGGTTATGAGATTGAGATAGATGAAACCGTAGCGGTTGATGAAGCGAAGTCTCGCCGTAAGAGCGAAGATGAAGAGTCTACAGAAACAGCTAATGTAGAAGTAGAACAGAGCGAGGAAGCTAATTCTGAGGCTTCAGTTGCTACAGAGGTTGTTGCAGAGCAGGAAGAGCCTGCTGCTGAAGGTTCCGCTGAAGCTGCTGAATAGTTAGGGAAGTGCAGGTATCGTCTGTGGAAAAGATCTTCGTAATCGGGGGCATGGGAGCGGGTAAATCTACTGCTCGTAAAGCGCTCACCGATCAGGGGTTAGATTTTATTGATCTTGATCAGGTCGGTCATGATGTCCTTAAATGGGAGATTGTGAAAGAAGAACTTACCGAAGCATTTGGTGAAGATATTTTAGGCGACGATGGCGAGATAGTGCGTTCGCGCTTAGCTGCTAAAGCTTTCCTAAGCCCCGCAGAGACTCGTAAACTCAACCGCATAACGATGCCTCGCATTGAAGAATCCTATGCCGATATGATAGATGAATTAGAAGCTAATGGCTCAGAAGCGGTGGTTATTGAATATTCCGTATTCAAGAACCGTTCTACTTCGCTTGCTTGGTCGGCAGATATAGTTATGGCGGTGTTGGCTCCAATAGATATGCGGATTCAGCGTGCTGTGGCTTCTGGCTTCGAAGAAGGTGATGTTAGGCGTCGTATTAGTCAACAAATTACCGATGCTGAGCGTATTGAAGCTGCTGATGTTGTTTTCAATAACGATTCCACAAAGGAAGAGCTATATAACGAGGTTACTGCTTGGTGGATTAGACGTAAGCAATCATAGCGGTTCTATAGATTTATTAATTAACCCGGTGGAAGTGTATTTCCACCGGGCTTTTCTTTATCAGGAGCGCCATGTCTAGTCATCTGAAAAACATTGAAGGTACAGCTATGCAGGGCAAACTTAACCCGGATATGCTTGGAGGTGCGCCGCTTCGAGTGGTGTCTCCTTACGAGCCTGCCGGAGATCAGGTGCAAGCCATAGTATCTTTGGCAGATGGCGTAAATGAAAACTTGCGCTATCAGACGCTTTTGGGCGTTACGGGTTCTGGCAAAACCTTCACCATGGCTAAAGTTATAGAGGCTGTACAAAAGCCGACACTTATTATGGCTCCCAACAAGACGCTTGCGGCGCAGCTTGCAGCTGAGTTGCGCGAGTTTTTTCCAGACAATGCAGTGGTGTATTTCGTATCGTATTACGATTATTATCAGCCTGAAGCTTATGTGCCATCTTCCGATACGTTTATAGAAAAAGATGCTTCTATAAATGAGGAAGTTGAGAAATTGCGCCATGCTGCCACAAGTGCGCTTTTGTCGCGCCGAGACGTAATTGTAGTTGCGTCGGTTAGCTGTATATACGGTATAGGTAGTCCGCAAGATTATGCCGGTATGGCTGTATTCTTGGATAAAGATACGCCATCGGATCGTGATGAGGTTATATATGGTTTGATTGATATCCAGTATGACCGCAACGATTACGAATTAAAGCGCGGTACATTTCGTGTTCGCGGCGATTCGCTAGATATTTTTCCGCCCTATGCAGACAATCCGATTCGCGTTGAATTTTGGGGTGACGAAATAGAAAGCATAGATGAAGTCGATTCTGTTACCGGAGAGGTTTTAAGCAGTTTTCATGCTGTGCCTATATGGCCTGCCTCGCATTACGTTACAGCGCGTCCAAAAATGGATAAGGCGCTTGGCACGATTCGCGAAGAATTACGTCAGCGTTTAGAGCAGTTTAACAAGGAAGGCAAACTGCTTGAGGCTCAGCGTTTAGAAATGCGTACCAATTATGATTTAGAGATGCTAGAAACAATGGGCTTTTGTTCGGGCATAGAAAACTACTCACGGCATTTAGATGGTCGCGCTGCAGGAGAGCCGCCGTACACATTAATAGATTATTTTCCAGATGATTTTCTGTGCATTATTGACGAGAGTCATGTTACCGTGCCGCAGATTAGAGGAATGCATGAAGGTGATCGTTCGCGCAAAGTAACGTTGGCGGAGCATGGTTTTAGATTGCCTTCGGCTTTAGACAACAGACCTTTGCGCTTCGATGAATTTGAAGATAGGGTTCCGCAATTTATATACGTAAGCGCCACGCCGGGCGATTATGAGGAAAAAGTTAGCCAGAAGCAGACCGAACAGATAATTAGACCTACTGGATTGCTTGACCCGGAGATAATTCTGCGCCCTACAAAAAGCCAGATTGACGACATAATAGATGAAGCAAAACAGCGCGCCGAGCGTAATGAGCGCGTTTTGATTACAACGCTTACAAAGAGGATGGCTGAAGATTTAACCGACCATTTGTTAGACCGAGGCGTGAAAGCGCGCTATATGCATTCAGATATAGGCACGCTTGAGCGCGTTGAGATACTGCGCGACCTTCGCAAAGGCGAATTTGATGTGCTTGTAGGCATAAATCTTTTACGAGAAGGTTTAGATTTGCCAGAGGTAAGTCTTGTGGCAATTTTGGATGCTGATAAAGAAGGGTTTTTGCGTAACCACCGCTCTCTTGTGCAAACTATAGGACGCGCGGCTAGGAATGTTTCGGGTCAGGTAATAATGTATGCCGATAAGATTACCGACTCAATGAAGCGGGCTATAGACGAAACGCGCCGTCGCCGCGATATCCAAATGGCTTATAACGAAGAGCACGGCATAGAGCCTAAAACCATTCGCAAAAAAATAAATGACATTATGGATTCCATAGTGGAGGAATCGAAGGGGATTAGTGCAGAAGATATCAATCGCGAATTGGCAGAACTTTCGCGGGATGAAGTTATGCGCATTATTATGTCTATGGAAGAAGAAATGCAGGCAGCTTCTGCTGGTATGGATTTTGAAGAGGCGGCTCGTTTGCGTGATCAGGTTGTTAAATTGCGAACCACCGTTGACAATATGAGCGAAAAAGACGTTTTGGCGGATCTGAAAAAGAATGCACGCAAAGGTAGCGCGTATGGGAATAGAAAAAATGCGGCTTATGGTTCTAGTCGTAGAAGCTGATATACACGCACACGGCATGTTTTGAATAGGATGAGCTAATGATAGACGAGATACATGTTCAAAATTTAGCTTTGATAGCCGATGCTAGCATTGAACCTTCATCTGGTCTTACCGTGCTTACTGGCGAGACAGGAGCCGGCAAGACAGCGCTTCTTACATCGTGCAAACTTTTGATGGGTGCGCGTGGCGAGCGTTCCTGTGTGCGTGAAGGAACGGACGAAGCGTGTGTGCAGGGTAGGTTCTTTATAGACGGCGATGCCGAATATGTGGTTGTTCGCCGCGTGTCTGCGGACGGTAAGTCGCGCGTGCAATTAAATGGACAAATGGTAAGTGTGGGAGAGCTGGCAGATGCGCTAGCTGCGAGCATAGACCTATGCAGTCAACACGATAGCCAAGAGTTGTTGAAAGCTTCAACGCATTTAAGGCTTTTAGATGCTTGGGCTGGCAATGAGGGGCTTGTAAGCGCATATGCGCAGGCTTATCAGCACTACTCAGAATGTTTTGCGCATTTGGAAGAAATACGTGCTGGCGGAAAAGCGTCTGCCGAGCAACTGGAACAGGCAACATTTGTATTGCGTCAAATAGATGCCGTTTCTCCAGATGTAGGGGAATATGAAGAATTGATAGCCGCTTTATCTAAGGCTGAAAATGCCGAAGCACTAGCTCGCGCTGCTAGTGTAGCCAGAGAAGCGCTTTCTGGCGACGATGGTGCGCTTACGTATCTTGGGCAAGCCGTATCGTCGCTAGATGATGGCGCGCGCCACGACGAAACATTGGCGAAATTTGCCGATACTTTGCGTGAGTCTGTATACATTATTGAAGATGTTGCGCGAGATGTTGCTGCTTATGTAGATGGAATAGAATTCGAGCAGGATGCCCTTGATAGGATGCAGCAGCGTATTGCAGCATATCAGGGGCTTATGCGCGCCTACGGACCCACCGTAGCCGATGTGGTAGCGAAAGCCGATGAAGCGCGCGAGAAAATTTTGATGTTTGATAATTCCGAAAGTCTAGAACTTGAAGCGGTTGCATCACTTGAACAGGCAAACGCGGCACTTGAGCAGGCTGCTTTGGCTTTAAGTAAGTCTAGGCAGCAAGTTGCCATCGATTTCGCTTCTAAGATAGTTGACGTTATGGCAAACCTCGAAATGGGCAGCGCAGGTGTTGAATGTCAAGTAACATTGTTGCCGCGCAATCAGTGGACTATGTCTGGTGCCGATAAGGTAGAGTTGGCTTTTCGACCGGCACATAACATGCAAGCACGTCCTTTGTCACGTATAGCTTCGGGTGGTGAGCTGTCGCGCGTATTATTGGCTTTGCATGTTGTTATGGAAGACAAAGACGAGGTATCTACGCTTGTGTTTGACGAAATAGATGCCGGTGTGGGTGGAGCTACGGCTAATGCGTTGGCTGATGTGTTAGTGCAGCTGTCTTGCACTCATCAAGTGTTGGTCGTTACGCATTTAGCACAGGTTGCCGCGCGTGCTGACAAACATTATGTGGTTCGCAAATATGAGCGCGAAGGCGTTGCTGAAACCGATATTCAGCTTGTGTGTGGACCCGACCGCGAACGCGAAATTGCACGCATGCTGTCTGGTAGTGTTACCGACACATCTATTGCCCACGCACAAGAACTTCTGCAACATATTTCGAATTAATGCTTGCAAGACGCTAATACAGTGATAGAATCTGTCCAGCTCGTTAATCGAATGGAGATTGTGTTGACTACATTCTGCGGACATAAGGCATTACATAGCGCCCATAAGGCGTTTGCCTGCGCATGGTGGTGGCACAAGTCAAGATAGAACGGATTATCGAAGCTTAGTTGTCTACGCGCACAAATTAGGACCCTCGGTAATCCGCCGAGGGTCTTTTTTATGCGCTAAATCAAGTCTATTAAGAAAGGATAAGAAGATGGAAAACGCAACAGTTACAGATAAAACAGACGAGACACCGAAGGGTCAGAGTCGCACGCAAACGGTAACTGCGCAAAAGCGCGAAGTGAAAGAGACTCGTGATAAAGGGCTTTCTGTACGAGATTTAATTCTAATCGCAGTTCTTTTGGCTGCGGGCGCGGTGCTAAAACTTACAGTGTCGTCTTTCCTTAGCTTTGGAGGAATGAAGCCAAACTTCATGATAGCGATGTATTGTCTGGCGATAATTCTTGTAAGACCGAATGTGGGTCAAGCTGCAATTATAGGTTTGCTTACTGGGCTTATCAGTCAAATTCCTATGCTCAACGCTACTCCGTGGGTAAATATTGCATCAGAAACACTAGGCGCAACTATATGCGGTTTGCTAATTCTTATTCCTATAAAAGCAGGCAAGTTGGACCTGAATCCTTTAGTTACTACATTTCTTTCAACCGTAGTTTCGGGCTACACCTTCGCAATAATTGTGGGTCTTATGAACGGTCTTAATATAGGAGCCATTCTTATAACTTATGCAGTAATGGTGTTCGGTACTGCTTGTATTAATTGCGTTATCGTTGAAATACTTGCTCTGCCTTTATCTCGCGTATTGAAGCGCTAGAATTTGCAAGGTTGATTATCTAGTTAAGAACAAGGGCTGCAAATGATCTATCTGAAAGATTTTTCGTTTAAGTATGCTGAGCACGACAATTTCGCGCTGCGCGACATTAGCTTGATAATTCCCGATGGGTGCTTTGTTGGTATAACCGGTGCTGCCGGATCGGGTAAATCTACCCTAACTTATGCCATGAATGGAATAATTCCGCATTGTTATCCCGGAGACTTTTATGGCAGCGTTGTTGTGGGTAGTCTTGATACCGTTGAAGCCAGCTTAACCGATATATCGCGCTTGGTGGGAAGCGTGTGTCAAGATATAGATTCGCAAATGGTTTCATCGGTTGTGGAAGATGAAATTCTCTACGGGTTGGAAAATTTTGGTGTCGCAAAAGATGAAATACCATCGCGTGTAAGCGAGGCGCTAGAAGCGATGGGAATAAGCGATCTTCGAAGTCGCAGTATAGATTCTTTGTCTGGCGGGCAGAAGCAAAAAGTTGCTTTAGCGGCGATAATTGCCTTGAAGCCGCGCATTTTACTTCTGGATGAGCCTACAGCGGAATTAGATCCGGCATCGTCATTTAATGTATTCAGTTTGTTGAAGAATTATGCTACCGAGCATGGTATGACTGTTGTGGTGGTTGAACAAAAGATTGCTCTTTTAGCTGATTTCGCTGACAAGCTAGTTATAGTGGACGACGGGCGCATTCGTTTTGACGGAACGCCAAAAGAGGTTCTTTCGCATTCCGATGAATTGCTTGATATAGGCGTAAATGTGCCAAGGTCTACGAGTCTTATTAACCGGCTGCGCAAGCGCGGGCTTTATCGCGGGGCTGCGGTGTGCGATGTTGCAGATGCTGTGCGTGTATGTAAGGAGGTGCTGGCATGATAGAGTTTAAGAATGTTAGTGCTTCTTATGATGACGAAACGCCAGTAGTCGATGAGCTTTCGTTTCAAATTTCCGATGGTGATTTTGTTGCGTTTGTTGGCACGAACGGGGCAGGGAAGTCTACCACGATGCGTCTTGTGAACGGTCTTTTGAAGCCCACTTGCGGGCAAGTGCTTATAGATGGCACTCCCACTACTAGTTTGCGCACTAGCCAATTGGCGCAGCGCGTCGGCTTTCTGTTTCAGAACCCCGATAGGCAAATATGCTGCAATACTGTGCGCGATGAATTGCTGTTTGGCTTTACTGCTCAGGGGGTAGACAGCGCACAGGCTATTCCCCGTGTTAATGAAATGATAGAGCGCTTCGGATTTGATGGAGATGCAGAGCCGTTTCTTTTGAATAGAGGAACGCGGCAGCTGCTGGCTTTGGCATCGATTGTTGTTATGCGTCCGCCTACTATAGTGCTAGATGAACCTACTACTGGGTTGGATTATCGCGAATGCACAAAGGTAATGGATTTAATTTCCGAGCTTCATATGGCGGGTACAACTGTAATTATGGTTTGTCACGATATGGAAGTGGTTGGCGATTATGCCAAGCGCGTTATTGCTATGACAGCTGGTCATATCGTGGCAGATGGACCGACATTCGATGTGCTGCGTAACAGCGAAGTGTTGCAACACGCGCATTTGTTGCCACCTCAGATAACTGATATTTCAATGAAGCTTACAGAAGATGTTCCAGAATTGCACCAGAGTTCTATTGCGTGCGCGGATACGCTTCAACAAATGGAAGACGCTATTGCAAGCCGGGTAGAGAAAGAGGTGCGCTAATGGCGAAGTTTTTGGAATATGTACCGGGAGACAGTTTGATGCACCGGATGAATCCGGTGGCTAAAGTGCTATGTGCACTACTTATCTCTATTGCTTGTTTTTGCACGTCGAATTTAGTATTTCTTTGCGCGGTGCTTGCGATTGATTTCGCTTTAGCCGCTAGTTGCCATATGACAAAACAAGCACTAGGACTTGCGAAGGCAGTTGCAATTTTTTCTATCATATTGGCACTTATTGCACTATTAACTACCTCTACTGGCGCTCAGCTTGTGGCGCTTCCTTGGGGCTACATTGGCACAGGAAGTATTTTGGCAGCAATAACGGTTGTAATTCGCCTAGTTGCCTGCGCGGTGCCCCTGTTTCTTGTTATGTATGTTACTCAGCTAAACGATTTGGCAAATTCGTTTTGCAAAATACTGCATGTGCCGTATAAATACGCTTTTACATTCACAAGCGCTGTGCATTTTATACCCGTTTTTATGAACGACATGTCGCAGATAATGCAGGCGCAGACTGCGCGCGGGGTAGAATTCGATTGCGGCTTTGTGAAGAAGATTAGGCTAATGGCACCGCTGTGCGTTCCCCTGTTAATTAGTAGCGTGCGGAAGACTAATTCAGCCGCTATTGCTGCGGAAGTGCGAGGGTTCAATCTGCGCACGCGCGATAGCGGATTTAAGGAGTATCCATTTACTTTGGTAGATGTTGTATGTATTCTTGCTTGCGCTTTGTTAATAGTTGTAGCTGTTGCTTTGAACGTTGTGTTGCCGGGTGGTACTATCTTTATGAATCTGTTAGCAAGTTTCTAATCTTGCGACATGAACTCCCGTGCCCATTTGCCATAAAAACGAGGGAGCGTTTGTTGTGCATGAATTAAAGGTGACATCATCACAATTTGAAAATGAGGGATGGATGCCAGATAGTGTGGCAGGTTATGCTGAGGATAATTCTCCGGAGCTTATTATCGATAATATTCCTGAAGGAGCTGTAACTTTAGCTATCGCAATGGATGATTTGGACCATCCGATAGTGAAGGGGTTCAATCATTGGATTGCATGGAATTTGGCACCAAACAATAGAATACCGGGCTCAATACCCAAAGGTGCAACAATAGAAAATCCGATACATATTGAACAGGGAATAGGCTATGGAAAGCATGGCTATAGAGGACCTAAACCGCCATTTAATTGGAACCATAGGTACAGATTTACTGTATATGCCTTGGATACAAAGATTGATATAAGTGTTAACAGTAAAAAAGAAGAGTTGATGGAAGCAATTGAGGATCATGTTCTAGCTAGCGGTACGATAATAGGAAAATATCAAAGACACCACGCATAGGACAGCCGACGGCAACTACGCCTGCCAGCGGCAAGCCTACAAGCACAGAGGACTTACTGCTGGCAATAGGGGCATAGCAAAAAACCATACTACAAACTAGCGACCTTTACGCTTCCGTTTTTTCTTTTCCTGCTTTTGAGAGAAGCGCGCTGCCTGCGCTTCTCGCCTTGCTTGGGCACGGTAGGCTTTCGCTGCCACTTTCCTCTCTTCCCTAGCTTCTGAGAAAGCCTGCTGAGATTTGGTACTAACAGGATGTCTTGACAATTCTTTTGATGCTTCGCGCATGCGGCGTTTCGGGTTCTTCGCTATCTTAGGAGCTTTGGTTTCTGCGTTTCCATGGAAGCGAAGGGACTCCCATTTCTTAACAACAAACTGCAAAACTTCCTCATCCGATGGTTCTGCGCCGAAGACGATACGCGCGGCGGATAGCTCGCCATCTTCCACATGTTCCACAACGCCGACCCAAAACTGACCGTCATGAAACAGGGTCAGAGTAGATGACACGCTGATCTGCATGTTTAATTCCCCCTTTATGTAGATAAACCATGCAGAGAAGGGACAACCAAGGAGGCAGGTTACTGATGCGGTTTCGCACGCCCACGACTACCCAACGGGGACTGTGTTTTTATCTCTGATGAAAGGTATTATACCTTTTTCGCTCTGTCCTCTATGTGGAGGATGTTTCCGGCATTTTGCTAAAGTTTCTGGTATTAGCTAATTTTGTCTTTTACTTTGTCTGCCAATATCAGCGTATTTGGTTCCTCAGAATCGTCCAATCTTTGAAGATATCGCCACCCCAACGGCTGCGGTTTGCCCTGCCCATGCCGCCAGGATGCGCCATCGCAAAGAACTTAATGCCCGAAGAAAGTGGAATACCTTCGGCTGTTTGATTGTCCAGAAATCCCTTGAATTTTTCGGGCATTAGCAATGGTTTCCCTTCCAATACGCGATATGCCGTCTTGGCGGTGGCTTCTCCTAGGCAAACGATTGCTTCAGGTTGCATCAGCTTGACTAAAGCCGGAAAGTACTTTTCGGCATCTTCGGTCATCCATTTTTGCTTGAAATAGCCCGAGGTGGCATCTTGGCGATATCCAAGGCAGAGGTTGGTGAAGAATAAATCGCTGTAGCGCTTGTGTTCTATGTCACGACCAAGGTCTTTGAAGATCTTTATAAGGTTGTTGTCGGTAGTAAAATCCCGGTTGTCGTTGAGATGCCTATTGTCCAAGTATTGCGTGTCTGTTGAATTGTCGCATGCAATGGCCTCAATGCATTTAATGGTCTGGTTTTGACCTTTCATGCAGCCCCAATCTTGACCGACAACCATAAGTTTGGGGTGCGTGACGCCTACGCCTTGCCAGTAAGTCCATAGATTGATCTCTTCGCGGTTTCCGCTTGTTAAATCAAGATTGTGCCATTTGGGGGGAAGTTTGCCGTTGCTGTCTTTTTCCATTGAACGGTGCTGGTAATCATCCTTGACGGTCTGAACCAATTCCTCGTATGAGCCGAATGACGCTTCTTTTGTCATGAGTGCTCCTTTCCAATGGGATTATACCTGTGGCTTTTCTATGGGGTCGCAGTATGGCAGAAACAGGTCGCTTCCATGAAGGGTGCGGTATTCGTCTAACGCCTGCATTGCTTCGAATACATAGCGCGCGAACTTACGTTTGCCGTAATGCTTGCGCGGATCTATCTGATAGTCAGCCTCGCGGTGCATCCGCCATGCCCACGGATCGCCCTGCTGGGTTTCGCGAATCCATGGGTCGTAGACCTCGATTCCTTTGTGAGTGAAAGACACCGTTGCGCCTGCGAGGCTATAAGGGTTGTGGGCAATTGAGTCGAGTTGCCAAGATGCGAAGCGCTCGGTCAGTTGCGTTTCTTCGTCCATGCGTGAAAATATGCGATCTTGCGAGATGTTCGTGATGGAATAGATTCCTTTGCCGACCATTGCGGCATAGACGATTTCGCGCCAGGTGCTGTTCCCAATGTAATTGTTTGGATTTATGACATAGATCGCATCAGACATGGTGATCTTGTCAATATGTACGTCATCGAGGATGCGTTTGATCGCGGCTGCCTCGATGGCATCGGCATTATTGAAGATATTCGCGTCGTGTCCATTGCCAAACACGCCACAGCTCAATACCACCTTGCCTTCAAGCGTCAACTCGCGCTGAACCCGTTCGAATGCATCTTGGAAGCGCGTGCTTCCGCACAGCGTTATTACTTCACGCTTCATGGTTCGTTCTCTCTCTTTGGTCTGAAAGCATTATTGGTTTAGTCATCGTAGGGGCACGGTCGCCATTCGCCATCCTCGAACACGCAATATGGAGGTATGGGCTGCTCGTTTTGCGCGTCAGCGTTGAACAGATCTTCCGTTTGGAGGTCCTCGAAGAGGTATGAGGCCCACTCGTCCTCGAAGTAGCGATTTGGACCTTCTGGAAACGGCTTAAACTTCAGATGGGGTTTGGCGATAGTCTTCCCGTTGTCAACGAGCGTTACGCGGTCGCATACGACGGGATTACCCCTTCGGTCTGTCAGGATCTCAAGATCGCCTTCTCGCATCTCGGAGACGAACGACAAAATGCCCATGTCCTCCAAATAGCACGTGTAGTACACAAGCTCTTCAAGGGAGCTTTGACGTTCGCGATAGATCATGCCCATTGCGAGGATTCCGTTGTCTTCGGCCTCTACAAAAGAGTCGGGGAAGTCCGAGGCTGTTCCGATGTTTTTGCTTGAGATGTACTGAGGAATCTCTGGGAGGATGATGTTCATAGCGATCGTATGCGGTCCTCTGGAATAGAGCTCTGCCGCGAAAGGCGTACCGTCTTTGAGAATACCCTCGGTGTAGCCTATGTTATCCAGCTCAATCCCTTCGAGCAAGTTGCAATCGGGCATCGGGGCATCCAGGCATAACGGGCGCACGGAAGATGTCCTGTGATCGGGGAGGGATGCCGACCACCCTTCTCCATTATCTACGAGGACCGTTTGCCCAGCAGACCAGCAGATCATCTCGGTAAGATCGTCCAAAGCCTCCCAAACGTCAACGGGAATGAGGTCGCTTTCGTCGAAAAGACCTTCAGGAGCCTTTTTGTTGTCTACACCAGAAAGCGCATCTTGTATGCGGTCGCGCAGCGCAGTCCGCTCATTTTCGAGAAGGCTTTGCGCTTCCAACAGTGTGTAGCCGAAAAAGCCGAGAGTGCGCTTGTGGACGGGTTCAAATTTAAATATGCAGGACATAAGGACTCCTATCCTCCATGCTGAGCTGCGTTCGCCCATGGGCGCGCAGGTGCATGGAATGTAGCGGGATTGTTTTGCGGTTTGGGAACAACGGTGAGATGTGTTTCGCGAAACGTTTGAAGGCGGGAAGCTCCAGCACCTTGATGCAGGAACAAGTATAACACTTGCTCAAGTTGCAAGTGTCCTACTATTGGTACAGGAGGACAGCGATTTCCAGGTATTTGAAAAGAAAGCGAAGGGCGTGGACGACATGTCGATGGATGGGTTGGCGTTCGCTATCGCCAAAGCGCTCAGTCGTTGGGAGGACTGTAACGAGCACTCCCGCTACGCCAAGAACTACCGGTCGCATACTTCCATTAGGTATGCTATCTATCTCTACCGTGAAATAATAAGTTTGATATCGGGGTCGCTTTGGACATAAGTCCAAGGGAGCCTAACAGTTAGCACGAGGCACCTGATATTGTTTTAATCAAACAGATCGTCATGAGTTCCAGTGCGTTCAAAAACAGCAAGTTCATCTGTTTCCATCCATATAAGTAGCCAATCTCGAGCATTAGCTACATGACACTCGTAACTGCCTTCCCATTCACCTTTAAGTAAATGCTTATTATGGCGTTGACGTAAAACTCTGTTGGTAGCTTCCGTGTTATCTACAATAAGTTTCATTACCTCATCTAGCGGAGCAAAGTCAATGTGTTTCTTCGAGAGTCGTTTGACGTCTCTATTAAATCGAGGAGTGAAGTTAGGATGCAACATAGGCTATACACCCATCGCCTCAAACATTGCATCTACTGAATCATAACCAGGATCACCCGATGCTATGATTGCCTTAGCTTCTTCTATGGCTTCACGCGACTCGTTGTTCGGTTTGGGATACTCCAGATTTAGGGGAATGCGCTGTTCTCGAACTATCTGACGGTAAAAAGCTCTCGTAACAGATGAGAGATCGAATCCGAAATCCTCAACAATGGAAGCCGCAGCAAGCTTTGTTGCTTCGTCCACACGTACTGTGACAGATGGTGCGCTCATAATAGAACTCCTTATCTTTTGTAAGACCATTATAGACTTATGTCTTACATAACTCAAGAATCAGTACTTAACGCATAACGGACATATTGAGCTTCAAGAAGTCCTAACCTAAACAAAAGCTTTTGAGAAGATTTGGTTAGCATTCAAATATTCTAAGTGAACAAAATCCATACTTTTTGAATCATAACCCTATATTCGCGTCAAAACACGTCGTATCGACATTGCCGATTGCTTTGAAATTTCGGTATTAAGACTTCGTGTTAGTATACAAATCAACAAAGCGTTCGAGTGACAAGTATTTCACTTAAATCGCGCGCTTAAGTTTTTATATGAATAGAGCATTGGTATCTAGGGTTATAAGGTTACATCGTAATGAATAAAGATCGGTTAATTGCATGGATCCAAAAAACATATAACGTTGAACCTGAGTATCTTTGGAGAAAGTATCCAAACTATGCGGTATTTCGTCACGGGCACAATGGAAAATGGTTCGCGCTTGTTATGGATGTTGAAAAATCGAAGCTAGGATTAGCAGGAACGGGCAAGGTAGACATACTTGATGTAAAAGAAGACCCGGGGCTTATAATTGAAATGGTAAAGCATTCAGGTTTCTATCCTGCCTACCACATGAACAAAGAAAACTGGATATCAGTTGCTTTAGATGGCACCATAGACGATGACAAGATAGCATCAATGGTGAAGACAAGCTACGCGCTCACTTCTAAATAAAAAGCTTCCTAGTAAAGTAGCAGATCTCCAATGACTTTAGATTCTGTTTCCTTGTAATTGTGTTGCCAATCACGTTTGTGATTTCTGTCGGCACGACGAGCTGTCAGGTGGGCAATGGCGACTTGAGTCGTTCTCGATGCCAAAACCAAAGTCCTAGACAATTCGTTCGTGCCGACTTTAATTTATGGTGCCTCTATATGGTGCCTCTACTTCTGGTTTGTCGTAGAAGCTGGAGTAGGAGCCTCAGAGGTTGTAGACGGAGACTCTGGAATAGGATACGAAGAAACAGGCGACTTTGGAGTCGTAGTTTCCTGAATGGGGTCATCCGAATCTGAGGATTCCTTCGACTCTATATTGTCAGGAGAAAAACGACGAGCATTCCACATAGCCTGAATGATATAGCCGAGGATATATATGAATGAGGCAAGTGAAACAAGTGCGCCAAGGAAAGGAAGAATCGAAACAATTCCAAGCACGATGCCGCCAATGGCTGCAGCTCCGATGCGATTCATCTTGGGGAACACCAGACGCGATAGCGAAGCAGCTGCGAATGGAACTGCCACAATTGCCAGAACCACAAGCACAAGAAGCAATGCCAAAGCAATGGGGCTGGTAACAACGAAGCAAAGCAAGAGCACGAACAACAGTGGTGATACAAGAAGCGCAATCGCGCCGGTGGCGAATACGCGTCCTGCATGGTTGCGCGTCATGGCAGTTGCACCTTCGACAGGACGACGGAAAAGCCATGCCAGCACAATAGCAAACAGAATGGTTCCTACTAATCCTACGATTTTGAATAGCAGGTCTATGAATGTAGCGATTCCAAGCACTTCGCTTGCATCGACAGATGCGGCGGTGTCGGTTTTCTTCTCGTATTCAAGAGTGCCTATTTGAGCTGATTCAGAAACGATAGGCTCTATGCCCGATTCCGCATGGAGCGTGCCTGTTATGACGGCATTCGGACCTATCTCTATAACATCGGCATATATCGAAGCGTCACCATTAATCGTTCCGTTTAGAACGACCTTACTGCCTGAAAAGAAGCCTGCTGCGGCGTTGCCCGCAAAAGAGATCGCAGACCCTGCGCAGTACACTCCGCCTTCTGCCGCACAGTTAACAAAATCTATGTTTTGTCCGGCAACCGTGAAGTTGTTGTGGGTAGACACGTTGGTGAATTTCAAGTTCATGCCAGCTGCACGAACGCTGCCGCCCGTTTTCGAGTCGGAAACACTTAGGTTCATGCCGGCAATAACGATATCTCCGCCAGTCTCGGTGGAGGTAAGGTCAAGGTCTTTGCCCGCCCAGTAGAAATCACGATCAATCTTGTTCTCTGGTAGGGAAGCATAGCCATCAGTACTAACGAATGTGTTCCCTGCACTATTCTTCATTTCATCAGGAGATACCGCCCATGCAGTTCCCGCAGTAGAGAATGCCAGCAGCATGGCAAAGATGACAGCCATCGCCGCATTAGCGATTCCTCTGATTCTCAAACTGGTCTTTTCCATTGTATGGTCCCTTCTTGTTATGTTAAGGCACTCAATTTGCCTTATTACTTTGTGTATTATTGCACTTTCACCATGATGATGCAGAATGCCCATGCAGCACCTTTGTAAAAGGTCAGTGATAATTCACTAGAGTCTAAACACCTTTGCCACTTTATTCAAAAATAAGTTGAAGTCGAGCATTAGGAACATGAACATGGTCATATTTGCGGTGATTCTTCCGCTAATTGTCCTTGTAATGTTACAAGAACCGATATGGAGATTATTTTTTCTCTTGGATCGGTGTTTTACTTCTGCGAGCCCTCGAACGGTAAGGAATCGTCTATCAGAAGGTATGCGCAATGTATCTCAAGAAGTCGCTCATAATCCTGTTTTGGGTAGCTATAGCGGCAGCTCTGACTCCACCACTAGCCAAAATGAAAGGGAGCTAGAGCCGCAATTAGCACAGACCTCTTTAGAGGGGTCTGTCGATATCATTTTGCCAGCTGAATACTGCATCCGGTAGAATGACCGTAAGGCTGCTGCCCTGATTGAGGAATTGCTTGATTTGAGCAACGGATGGTTCTTGGAAGAGTCGGATTAGGGGGTTGCTATGTTGATGAGAGTGGTTCTTGTTTGTGGACCTTCTGGTTCGGGAAAATCCACCTACATTGCCGAAAACCTGTACAGGGATGCGGTAGACGTTATTGATTTGTATCAGTTTCAGGAGATGAAGTCTTACCCCTCTGGTATTCATGGTGTTCTGATGGTTAGGCTGTCGTATGCTTTTCTGGAGGATGCGGTTGTTGCCGCTGTTCAGAAGCACATTCTGCTGGAAACGGAGAAGCGTCGTCAGCGTGCGCAGCAAGGCGGGGCTATCTCATCTCTTCCGGGAGGACTGGTCGTTATAGAGGGTACTTACGTCAAGGCTCGCCGCCGCGCCGACCTCATTCAGGATGTGAAGACGGTGTTTGATGGATACGAGGACTGTGTGTTCGAGTGCGTTTGTGTCATCAATTCTCGCGGAAACAAGTTCATGCGTGCGGACTTTGAGATTCCTACCGTCGAAGAGGGGTTCGATAAAGTGACCGTTGTTGAGGATTTCGAGACTGAGACTCCTATTCCTGATTTACAGCAAATCGTGGATGCGCAGAAATCTATCGATAGGATTAAGGACGGATGCTTTTTTGAGTAGTCCAAAGAAAGACCAAAAGTGGAACAGGAAGTGAGAAGACGATTACTTCAATTGGACTAGATGTACACGCACGCTCTATTACTGCGGTGGCTCTCGACTCGCCTCTTCTTGATTAGGACTTACGCCTTCTTTGATTCCGATCACATGCACAAAACCCTCGAAGAGAAGAGGCGTAAGGTGCCTGCGATTTTGTAGAGAAAGCCAAGACGATTCCGTCAGCCTCTATTGGGCGGGGCAATAAAAATCTCCTTGACTCTCCCGTTGCGGGAGGGACGAAGATGGTGCCAACGCGAGAGAAAGGCAAGGTATGTTTCGCATCGGCGAGTTTTCGAAAATGGCCATGACCACGGTGAAGACGCTGCGCTACTACGACGAGGTGGGGCTTTTGAAGCCGCGCGCGGTAGACCGGTTCACGGGCTACCGGCTCTACGATGCGGCGCAACTTGTGGATCTGCATCGCATCCAATCGCTTCGTCAGGCAGGACTTTCCATCGATCAGATCGCCCGCATCGTATCCGGAGGCGATGCGGAAGAGATACTGCAACAGCATTCCGCGGAGCTTGAGCAGGAAATAACCGAGCGGCAGACCATGCTCTCTCGCGTTCAATTCATTCTGAAAGAGAGCAAGGAGGGCACCATGCCATACACAACAACGGTAAAGCACATCCCTGAGCAGATCATCTACTGCAAGGAATATACGATGCGCACGTTTGCGGACTACTTCAAGGAGATGCCGGCGCTAGGCGAGAAGCTGCGCGCGAAGTATCCCGAGCTCAAGTGTGCTACGCCCAAGTACTGCTACACGGTGAACCTTGACCGCGAATGGCGCGAGACGGACAACCACATCCTCTACTGCGAAGCCGTGACCGAGCTGAAGGACGACTTCGACGGGATCCGCTTTATGGTGGCGCCCGCGCTCGACGTGGCGTCGGTGATGCACCAAGGGCCTTACGAGAACATGGGACCTGCGTTTGCCCACGCGCTTGAGTGGGTCGAGCAGAATGGCTACGAAGTTGCTGGCAATCCCCGCACGAGCTACATCGATGGCATCTGGAACAAGAACGACCCGTCCGAGTGGTTGACCGAAGTGCAGATTCCCATCCGCCGTGTCTCAGCATCCCATGTGTAGGGAGAGTTGCTCTACACTTGGGCGGTAGTTTTCAAGTGTTCTATTATTGATTACGAGAAAACAGTTATTTCTTAGTGCTATCCTTTATGCAAAATTGTCAGTGAGCTGTAGCAAGATAAGGAGTGCAAGAAGAGTAAGGCTCTTTGCATGCAAGCAAAGAGCCAGTTTAAGGCAATGCCGGGAGAATATCACATAGAGATTCTTGCTCCCGGCAGCGAACAAAGCGGCGAGGGGACGGAGCATAGAGCAGACGTGCACTTTCTTCATCCGCGCGTAGGTTGGATAGACGCTGCTCGTGGTGTTGCCATGCTTGCCATTATCGTCGGTCACTTCTCGGCGTTCTTTTACGACAGTGTCGGCGCTGCCCGTCTCCTATTTGATCTCACGGACTCTTTCCACGTTCCCTTGTTCTTTATTCTAACCGGCCTCACCATGAGAACAGGCTGGATGGGCGCTCGAAAGTGCACGCGTCTTGCTCTTTCCTGCTTCGTCCCGTACATTGTGGCGGGCATCGTTTGCATCACCATGTGCTGTGTGTTCTGCAGCGGATTCGACCTATACGGCAGGCTCTTCGGTTTCTTCTACGGCGCAGGCGCTTTTCGCGACTCGATACTGTGGGCAGATCCTGCGAACGTGGATGCGATAGGGCTTCTGTGGTTCCTCCCTGCCTTCTTTATCGGCAAGGTCTTCGCGAGCGTGTTGTCGGCGTTTCATCCCATAATAAGGGCATTTGTTGCTTGTCTGTTGTTCTTCGTGGGCGCTTCGACTTCTGCGTATCTGCTCCTTCCCTTCGGTATTCAGCAGGGAATGTGCGCATGCTGGTTCGTCACATGCGGGATGCTGGTATCGGAGTCAGGGCTTTTGGCGAAGGGTTCGCAAGAACAGAACCCGCTGTATTTTGTTTTGCGCGTTGTAGTCATAGTTTGCGGTGTCGCATATGCCGGTGCCTTATGCTTTGCTCTTTTGGAAGAGCCGATGTATTGCAACTCCGACTACCATAACGGCATCGTCGATATGTTTGGGAGCGCTTGCTGCGCCATCGCCGTCATGTCCACCGTCAAGGTCTTTTATCGACATCTGTCTGCCTTGTATGTACCTCTCTCTTGGGTAGGGCGCAACTCCATGGCTGTGTTCATAGCCCATGCGATAACTCTTGCTTGCGGGGACGATACAAAATGGTGGTTGCGCGGCATAGTGGCGAGTGGCGCCGACGCCCTTGCATGCTATGTCACCTTCATGGCGCTGGATATAGCCATATGTCTTATGTTCGCATTTGCTGCGTCAAGGATAGGGTGGCTACACTGTATCGTCTACGGCAATCTGTCGCTTTCATTTCTATCCTCTTCCAACAAGACAAGTAGGCAAGATACGGCGACAGGAGCCTAGTGCCGCTGTGAGTATCTCATTGACCACTTCTACGTCTTCGTTTCTGCGGTGCTACGTTCGTTCTGCAGAAACAAGGTCGTGCTTAACCACTTAATAGAGTATCAATAGAAAGGGTTTTGTTATGCATAATGACATCGACCAACTCCGCATCGACCGCGAGCTCGCGCTCCTCCCGCAAATTGCCCGGACAAGCCACGAGATAATTCGCTCAAGGAATGCGCGAAAGGATTCTCTAGATACCCGTTCTCGCTGATAGTCTGTTCTCCTTGATGCGCTAACAAATGTTAATTAATATATATGCACACGAATATATGCACACGAGCAGAGGGGGAGTAAGTGAACAAGGTTGCGCGCGGGTTTGCGCTTTTTATGAACTGGTTCGATGGGGTGTGCGCGTTTTTGTGTGGTCTTTGGATGATGGCAAGCGCATTGTTTACCCTTCCGCTTTCGTGGAACGATTGGATGCCGATATCGCTGCTCGACCCGCTTCCGCTGCCGGACTTTATGAAGAGCGACTTCCTATGGCCGGGGCTTGCCCTTATGCTTGTGAACGGCGTACCGAATATCATTGCGCTTGTGCTGCGTTTTCGCGGCAATCGCGAGGCATCTTATGCTTGGGGCTGCATTGCGGGCGCGCTTCTGATCGTGTGGACTGTTTTCGAAATGGTGTTCATTCCCAATGGTCTGTCCGTGTTCTACTTGGTGTTGGGTGTTATGCAGCTGGTTGCAAGCGCTCGTGCATTTGCGTGCTGCAACCACGACCACAACAGTAACCACGACCGCAACAGCGACCGTAATCGCGTATGCTCAAGTTAATACCATGCTTCTTCCTAGGGTTTCGCCGGTGAGAAACCAAGTTTTTGTATCTATCAACTGCCTAGTGCGATAAGTTCACGGTTAGTTCTACGCTTCATAGAATTCCAGTAGCCATCATGGTAGAAACAATTTCTGCCGCTTCGTACTCATTGGTATTCTCGTCCATCCCCTGTACAGGAACCCAAATGCCGCATTCGTAATCCGGGGACTGAGGGTTGCCGGCAGAGTAAACTTCGAGCGTTGCGGTACCATTCGCCCGATACCTCTGACCGTCGTTCGGGAACCAGTCCTTCCACACTGCGGTATTTAGGGTCTGCAGCGAGCCGGGCATCGGTCCTTTTGCCGTGAACACAGCCCAGTCACTTGCGGGGAAGGAGTACAATTCCAATCCTTGCGGCACATCGCCGTCCTGATACATTCCAGCAATCCAGTACTCGAATCCGTTCTTGGATTCTGCGCAGATAGCAAACATGCCGATCCCGTTCTCCAGAATCGCTTTTTCAACTTCCGTCTCGGGCTTCATGGTCTGCCAAAGCCTTGCGTACTTTACAGCGTACTCCTTATCCCAGAACTCTGGACACTTCTGATAGCCTTCCTCTGGACGAATCTCCGTATGGTATCCGATAAAGGTCATTGATGGTTTCGCTTCATAACTGACATTCATAGTACGATTTCCTTTCTTTTTGCTCGGCGAGAACTCCGACTCCAGATCGCACACCTTGCTAAAGCCCAGCTTCGCTCATTTCCCTTGTTCCTTAGCCGCCTCGGTAAAATGGGTTATGAACGCATGGATGCGTTCTGTAATCTCGCGCTCCTTTTCTGGATAGCGATCGCATTCCATGATGAGCGCCGATACGGGTGCGGTGTACGCGAGGGCGAGAAGCCGTGGGTCGCAGCGCTTCAGCAGATCCTTGTCCATCATGCCTGCGAAAACGTGTGTGAAGATGCGCTCAAGTCTTTTTAGGAAGTGCTCGGAGGCAAGTGCCTTTGCACGTTCGTCACGGTGCTGCTCGGCAAGTAAGAGCCTGCGCGTGAGCACGATTTTCTCGTCGTGGATGGTGAAGCCGACCATCTGTATCGACATCTCGACGAGCTCGTCGCACGAGCTTGGAATAGGAGGCAGGTTGTCTTCGGAGCCAAAGCTTTGGGAATAGTGGGCTTCGAGCGCTTCGAGCATGGAGGTCCAGATGTCCTCCTTACTGGCGTAATGCTTGTAGAGGGCCGATTTGCCAAGCCCGAGCGCCTGCGCGAGCTCGCGCATGTTCGTGCCCTCGTAGCCGCGTTGCGCGAACATGACGAGTGCTTCGTCGAGTATCCGTTGCTTTGTGTCTTTGGCCATGGTGCTTTCCTCGTAAAATCTTGGCGAACATATGGTTATTTTCGTGTATAGTGAACGTGCGGTCACTTTTTGTTCTGTCAACTGTATCAGATTGTGGATTGGATTGGCAATACGAACGAAGCGACAACATGAACGAAGAGAAACCGAACGAACCCATTGGGGACGTACTTATTGTGAACCCGTTAGGGACGTGTCTATTGGGCTGTGCCGAGAAGGCAATGGCCTCGTCCTGCAATGGCCTCGTCCCCAATGAGTTGTTGACTCTCCCGTTGCGGTAGGGGTGAGACTGGCGACATCGCGAGAGAAAGGAGAGGAATGTTTCAGTCCACAAAACAAACTGCACAAACAGCAAACCTCACGGCAGGTGGGCACGCGCTGCCCGCTGATTGGCTCGGACGCATCGTTCTCATCTGGAGCGGGTACGCCGTCTCAATGTTTGCGGGCAACGCTGCTAGCTATGCTGGCATCTGGTACGCGACCGAGACGACGGGCTCTCCTTTGAGTCTCGCGTTACTCTACGTGTTGGCGTTTCTGCCCATGGGGCTGCTCTCGCCGTTCGGGGGTGTTGTGGCTGACAAACTAAATCGCAAGGTCATCATCGTGGTCTGCGATGCGCTTATGGCGCTGACCAGCCTAGCGTTAGCTGCCTGGACCTTCATCGCCGGTCCGAGCTTCGCTGCGGTCGCGCTGTACTGTGCCGCGTTCGGTTTCGTATCGGGATTCCGCACGCCGGCTTATAACGCAACCATGCCTCTGCTTGTACCCGAATGTCACCTCGTGCGCATCAACAGCATGGATACGCTGCTCGGCAGCATTTCAATGATTGCGGGTCCGGCGCTCGGCATCCTGCTGTACACGAGCTTCGGTCTTCAATACGTGCTCATCCTCGGCGGCTTCGGCGCTGCGGCCGCCGGCGTCACGATGCTGCTTGCGGTGATTCCGCGCGACCACGGTGCGCATGAGCAAGCGGGGGCGTGGGCAAGCCTCAAAGAGGGTGCATCCACCTTGGCGAGTCAGCGCGGTTTACTCGTGCTGACCATCGGTGTTTCGCTCGGCATGCTGGCGTATGGGCCAATCGATTCGCTGATGCCCCTCATGGTATACGACCATTTTGGAGGAGACGGGTTTGCGGCATCGCTCGTCGCCGCAGTCATGGGTGCAGGCTTGCTCGTCGGCTCGGTAATCCTCATGGCTGTAAACCCGCGCAGGAAGCTCGCACGTATAATCGTTGTATCTGCGTTCGTGGTCGGGACGGGCGCTTTGATAGCGGGCCTTATTCCCAAGGGTGGCTATTGGGCGTTCGTGGTGTGTATCGGTGTGTTGGCCATTGCTTGCGCGTGGTTCAATGCACCCCTCATGACGCTTCTGCAGAAGAACATACCTGACGAAAAGCTCGGTCGCGTGATGGGGCTCTTCACGGCCATGAACGGGCTAGCCATTCCCGCAGGCACGGCGCTCGGAGGTCTTATCGCCGAAGTTACGGGTACGCCACTTTTCTTCCAAATTGATGGTGTCTTCATTCTTCTGCTGGCAGTTTCGATTGCCATTTCGAAGAGTGTGCGGAAACTTGATGCCGCTTCTTCCGATCATCCTACAGTTGAGCAGACATTGTAACTCCTTTAGCATGAACTCGGCGAAGGTCAAAGGGTACCATTATTGTCGGAGGGATTTGGTTCCGCTGGCTCCACGGGCATGAAGCATATGAGCGAGTATCTGTTGAGCACACCGAAACGGGAGTGACGGATACATATACCGATGATCATTATCGAATATTTGCTCGAATTGAATAAGAGCGGGGTGACGGGGAATGTATGAACAGAGCGTGGATTTATTAAAAAGGCGAGGAATAGAATTAGAAAACGGGCTGACAGCTGATGAAATCGTACAGATAGAAAAGATCTATGAAATCGTATTCCCAAAGAGTCTGCGGGATTTTTTAATGGTTGTTTTGCCGGTATCGAACGGGTTCTATGATTGGAGGAACAGAGAGCAGAAGAATATCGAACATATAAAAGATGCGATAAGCCGACCAATGAGGGATATTCATGATACGCCGGAAGAAATTTACTGGTGCGAGGACTGGGGCGAAGAGCCGGCAGACGAAGAAGTTTTCAAAAGGGAAGTGATAGAAAGACTGAAAACGGCGCCGAAGTTAATACCAGTTTATTTTCATAGGTATATGCCGATGGTTTCCGATGAGAATCCGCCGATCATGTCTGTGTGTGGTGGGGATATCATATATTACGGAGCGGATATCCAAGATTATTTCGAGGTTGAATTCAATGGAAAAGACCAGGGTGCCATCGACTTTGAAAGTATTCGTCCGGTACCGTTTTGGACAGATCTCGTATAATCGATGGCATCTCGTGCCATGATGGGTGAATATGTCATCTACTATCGAGATAAGGTCTATACCTATAAACATCATCGCGTTACCATATTTTGAGCCTCAACCTTAAGCTGTGAGTCCATTTGGCTACCTCGTCTTGGTTTTATAGGATGTTTGTTCTGGTGGTAACTTCCAACTACTGCAACTTCAGGAACAAGGCGTAAACTATTGAGGGAGGCATATTATGCAGAAGTGCATTCGTGATGAAATTGAAAATACTATAAATGAAAAGTCGATCGACAGAGAATCGTTTCGCGAATGCCCCAAAACGAAATATAAAGAAGTTATAAATGGCTTCTATTATGCATTTGTTGATTACGATAAATATCCCAATATTGAATTAGATTATTGTTGGTTACATTTCAGAGATAAACTCATTAAGATAGACTGCATTAGTGAAAATATTGGTTGGGATTGTATGTTGGCGAAGATGAAAGAGTTGCAATCTTACAATCCAAGCAAAAGAGTCTATCTGATCCTTTCCCAAGGTTGGGTTTACGAGGGATACATAGATAGCATAATCGGCGTGCTAAGCGAAATAGATGGCTTGTTAGAAGGCTTTTACATCACCACCCCACAGTTTGATAAGTTAGCGGCGTACTGCGACGATGGTGAGTGTGTAACTCTCTACAGAAAAGACGATATGAAGTAGGGACTCACAATGTTCTACTCATATCGTCTTTGGACGACTAGATGTGTAAGGGTTTGCAAGACGCGCATTGACGCTTACTTTTGTTATCCGTCTGTTTAGACCATCCATCAATCTGCTGCAGATTTACATATGGTGTAGGGCTTGCCATTGTGGTCTACATTTTGCAATGGTTCAGCGCAGTATAATATTTTCAAATGTATTGCATGGTTCAATATAGCGAGGAGCATCATGGGTTACGCAGAGCTATTAAAAAGTAATGCCTGTGCCACTGATATACAGGAGTATCTGGCGAAAGGCGACATGACGGCAATAACGATACGTATTCCTAAGAATCTGCGTGACGCAGCTAAGGAGGCATCTGCTATGCGCGATATGGGCTTCAGTGCGTTTCTGCGCATGTGTATGATCAATGAACTGAAGAAAGGAATTTAGGCTATGGCTTCAGGAAATAAAGAAATCGCACGGTCGAACCTTTCGAATGCCTCTTCCAAAACCGTCTATGAGGCACTTGCGTCTATTCTGGACGAAAGCCAAACTGCCAAGGAACAAGGCACTAAATACGAGGCGCTTTGTGCGTACTTCTTGAAAGCCGACCCGTTTTGGTCGAACTTCTATAGTCGCGTAGGCACATTGGAGCAGGCTGCAGCTTGGCCAGACAGCCCCGTCTATGGGCAAAACCAAGACATCGGCATAGACCTTCTCGCGCAGACAGCGGTTGGTGGTGAATGGCATGCTATTCAGTGCAAGTGCTACGACCCTGAAAAGCCGCTGCCCAAAGGAGTGTGCGACTCGTTCTTCGCCGCGCTCATGAACAACGATGATTTTTCCGGCTGGCTGATTATGACAAGCGCAGGAGGCCCAGGTAGGAACCTTGAAGCTCAGATGTCGGGTGATTTGAGCTGCTTCATCGACACGGCTAAGATGGCGGCCTCCGGTCTTGATTGGTCGCATTTTATCGACGGGCTGCCGCCCGAAAAGCGAGTGACTTACGATCCTCGCCCACATCAAAGAGAGGCTATCGATTCCATTCTTACCGCTTTTGGTGAGCAGGATCGTTGCAAGGCGATTATGGCTTGCGGCACGGGAAAAACGCTCATGTCGCTGCGACTTACGGAAGAGTGGCTTAACGGCAATCCTGGTGTGGTTCTCTTCTGCGCACCATCAATTTCACTTGTGGGGCAGTCCATGCGTGAGTGGATGGCACAGGCGCGCATTCCTATAAGCCCGCTTGTTGTTTGCTCTGACGCTAAGGCATCGCGTCGTGGTGGTGAGGATAGCATGCCTATGACGCTTGCTGATTTCGAGTATCCGGCGACGACCAATCCGGAAAGTCTCATGCGCTCCTATGAAGCTCATCGCAGGTCGAACCGAGATGGCGCAATAGTCGTATTTTCAACCTACCAATCTATTGATGTCATACATCAAGCCCAAGGTTTAGGGCTACCCGAATTCGACCTCATCATCTGCGATGAGGCGCATCGAACAACGGGGAACGCACTGCCGGGTGTGTCTACGACCGAGGCTTCGGCTTTCATGAAGGTGCACTATGACGAAAACGTGCGTGCCAAGAAGCGTCTGTATATGACAGCCACACCACGCATCTACGGCGAGACGGCCAAGCGCAAGGGTGCCGAAGAGGACTACACCATCGCCTCAATGGACGATGAGGGCATCTACGGAACGACTGCCTATCAGATCAAGTTCGGTGAGGCTGTGGAAAAGAAGCTGCTCACTGACTACAAGGTGGTTGTGCTGACCGTCCAGGAGGATGCACTGGCGGATCGCTTGCCTTCGCTCGAAAGCGACCAGGGCGTCAACGCACGTACGCTTGAGCCCTCGGACATAGGAAAGATAATCGGGTGTTGGAAAGGGCTTATCGACCATGGCGAGGGAGCGCCGGAGGATGCAACCGGCTTGGGCGACATGCTTGTAGTGGACGACATGGGGCAAATCGATAGCGATGCCTTGCCACTTCATCGTGCAGTGGGCTTCTGCTCTACCATAGACGCGTCGAAGACCATATGCGAAGCGTTCTCGCAGATAATCGACGATTATGCAGGCGATGCGCCCGATGACTTGCCCCTTAAATGCGACTTAAGGCATGTGGACGGCAACATGCCGGCAGACCGCCGTGCCCGCAACATCGCCTGGCTGGGCGAGGATGTGGCGGACGACGAATGCCGTATTCTGACGAACGCCCGGTGCCTGGCCGAAGGCATTGACGTACCGAACCTTGATGCCGTCATATTCTTCAACGCCAAGAACTCCACGGTGGATGTGGTGCAGGCTGTCGGGCGCGTCATGCGGCGTGCAGAGGGCAAAGACTACGGGTACATAATCCTTCCGATCTTCGTGCCGGCAGGAATGACGCCTGAGGAAGCGCTTGACGATTCCAAGGTTTTCGCGAACGTGTGGAGCATATTGCAGGCGCTTCGCTCCCATGACGAGCGCATCGAAGCCAAGGTAAACGCACTCGCGCTACACCAGGCAGCATCTCAGAACAAATACCAGGGAGCTGCCGACCATAAAGGCTGGGACGAGGGTCTGGAGAGCCGAAAGGAAGCCGAGCAGCGAAAAGCCGCAGAAATCGCCGAAGGCGTTCAGTTGCGCCTGTCGCTTTATCCGGCCGAGCGCTGGGAGAAGGCTGTCAAGACGCAACTTGTCAAGAAATGCGGTACCCGCATCTACTGGGATGAATGGGCGGAAGATGTTGCAAGGATCGCCGAGCGCCACATAGAGCGGATTGGCGCTCTTATCAAAGACGATGAAGGCATCAAGGAGCAGTTCGAGGTGTTTTTGAAGGGGCTGCGGGACTCGCTCAATCCCGGCATTACCGAAGACGAAGCCGTGCAGATGATTGCGCAACACATCATCACGGTTCCGGTGTTCGAGGCGCTCTTTGGGGATTACGAGTTTGCGAAGTCGAATCCTGTCTCTATTGCCATCGACTCCTTCTTGACATCGCTTCAAGGTCATCAGCTCGATGAAGCATCCGATGCTGAAGTGTTGAATGACGTGTATAAGAGCGTACAACGTCGTGCTGCAATGGTGAGATCCGACACTGCCCGCCAACAGCTTATTCGCGACCTCTATGAAAAGTTCTTCAAGGTGGCTTTTAAGGCCACTTCGGAGAAGATGGGCGTCGTCTACACGCCGACTGAAATAATCGACTACATACTGCGAGAGACAGATCGTGTCTTGCGCAGCGAATTCGGGTGCAGCCTTGCCGATGAGGGGGTTCACATCCTTGACCCCTTTGCAGGCACGGGCTCGTTCATAGCTCATCTTATAGAGAGCGACCTCATACCCGATGACAAGCTTGGCTACAAATACCGACACGAGCTGCACTCGAACGAGATTCTGCTGCTTGCCTACTACATTATGGCGGTGAACATTGAGTACGCCTATCACCAGCGTATGGCTGATGCGGGCAAGGATGAAGACTATGTTCCCTTCGAGGGTGCGGTATTGACCGACACCTTCCAGATGACCGAAGAGGGCGACACGCTGGATACTGAGGTGTTTACCCAGAACAGCGAGCGTGTGCTACAGCAAAACGAGCTTCCCATCAAAGTGATAGTCGGAAACCCTCCGTATTCCGTTGGGCAAAAGAATGCGAACGACAACAACGCCAACGAGAGCTACCCCACCCTTGATAGCAACATCGCGAGAACGTATGCCGCAAATACAAAAGCTACTCTAAAAGCTTCTCTCTACGATTCCTATATCCGTGCGTTCAGATGGGCTTCTGACCGTATTGATAAGGAGGGTGTTGTGTGTTTTGTGAGCAACGCCGGTTGGGTTGATGGTCAAGCTATGGACGGATTCAGGAAATGCTTGGCAGATGAGTTTGATTCCATTCATGTGTTCCATCTGAGGGGCAACCAAAGGACACAGGGTGATGAATCGAAACGCGAGGGCGGCAAGGTGTTCGGCTCGGGGTCACGCGCGCCTATCGCCATCACCATGTTGGTGAAGAACCCAAATGCCAAGGAGCACGGCATCTTCTATCACGACATTGGTGATTATCTCACCCGCGAAGAAAAGCTGGCTATCGTGCGCCGTGCGGCATGTGATGGCATTGCGGATTGGCAACAGATTACTCCCGACCGCCATAATGATTGGCTCAATCAGCGCGATGACAGTTGGTATGAGTTTGCACCGATAGGACTGGAGAAATATAAGGAACCCCAGGGGATTTTCACAACTTGGTCGTGCGGATTGAAAACACAACGCGATCCGTGGGCGTGGGGATATTCGGAATCTTCCGTCAAGGCGGATATGAGGCGCCTTATTGAGGGTATGAATGCTCAAATAGAGCAATGTGGTGGCGACGAAAAGAAGGTCGAATACGATACCAAGAAGTACAGCTGGACTTGGAGACTGCTTGATTTTGCGAAGAAGGGCGAGTTGGTAGGCTATACTCCCGAGCACGTGGTTCTCGGAATGTACAGGCCTTTCTGCAAGCAGTACGTCTACTACGACACGAAGATGAACGAAAGGACCTCCCAGCAACCGCGCCTTTTCCCGTTCGCGGGAAGCGAAGGGAAAAAGGTCGAAATGACCTACCAACAATACTCTCCTCTATTGCCGAATCTAGTAATAGATACTTCTGAACGTGGCGTAATCATTTCAAACATTTTGCCCGATCTAGAATTGATGCACCATGGTCAGTGTTTCCCACTCTACTGGTACGAAAAGCAAAAAGCAGCTGGCGGACTCTTTGTCGAATCGGATGGCGGCTACGTGCGTCATGACGCCATTACTGATGAGGCTCTCGGTGTGTTCCGTTCTGTCTATCCGCGGGCTTTCGCGGGGCGCAAGAAGAAGGACGGCGGCGAGGATCTTACCAAGGAAGACATCTTCTTCTACATTTACGGCATCCTGCACTCATCTGAATACCGAAAGCGCTTTGCGTCCAATCTGAAGAAGGAGCTACCGCGCATTCCCTTTGCGAGGGACTTCAAAACATTCAGCCGTGCGGGGCGAGCACTTGCCGACTTACATCTGAACTACGAGACAATTCAGCCCTATCCGCTTGAAGAAGAGGGTGATTCCGAAAACCCGGGACGTACCGAGAAGATGCGCTTCGGCAAGTGCAAGAGAGACGAAGAGCATCCTAAAGGCGAGGACCGCACGGTGCTCCAAGTTGCAGAAAACCTGACGCTCAAAGGTATTCCCGAAGAAGCCTACGGCTACGTAGTGAACGGCAAGAGCGCCATCGGCTGGCTTATGGACAGGTATCGCGTCACTGTTGACAAGGCATCGGGCATTGCGAACGACCCGAACGAATACAGCGACAATCCACACTATATAGTCGATCTGACAAAGCGCGTGGTGCGCGTTTCGCTTGAGACTAATGAGATCGTGGGCAACTTACCACCTATAGATGAGCTGCCTCAGTCAGAATGTTTTCCATTTGCCTGGAAAGTAAAATGATGTTATAATAGAACAAATGTTCTAATTGGAGTAAGGCATGAATATAGATTTAGAAAAAATACTGTCACAAATTGGGTGTTCTGCGAATAAATTAGACAACAAGAAAGAGCAGACATCAAAGAAAATTGAATATGTGACTCACTATGTTAAAGAATGGATACGCGTTGGTTGTATGAGCTCCAAACTTAATACGCTTAGTTTTGTTGATGGAATGTCTAACGCTGGTATCTATCGAGATGGAGACTTGGGAACAACAACCCTTGCGTACTCCCTATTTCTGGAGGCTGCTAAATCGTATCCTAATATGCACTTCAATTTGGTATTCAACGAAATAGATCCAATTCGATTTAAGATTTTTAAAGTAATTTGCCATGAGTTGTATGTAAATCAATGTGGTGGAAGAGAAATTCCTAACCTCAAATTATATTGTAGCAATGATGATATCAATGACTTCATTGCTGATTTATCAAATCATGACGGATTATTGAATAAATATGGAAGTCTGACCCTATTTTTTATTGACCCTTATGATGCGAGAACAGTAGACATTCCTCCGTTACGTGATTATCTTAATAATCATTATTGCGAACTTTTCTTTAATTGGTTTTCAAGTGATCATGTTCGTAATCCTAATGACAACGCAATAAAATCCTGTTTTAGCGGAATAGAAATTCCTGCGGGTTATGATGCAGCGGATTACATTGCCAAATATCTGTCGGGGTCAAAGAAAATGTATTTCAGTTTTCCTTTTAGAAATAAAAACAATACGGAACTGTATCAAATTATTTTTGTCACTCCAAGTAAAAAAGGACTAGAAAAGGTTAAAGAAGCACTATGGAGTACGTTTTCAGGAAGAGAATATCATCGAAATGAACGAACGGCTTGCCATCAGACTTCTATGTTTGAACTAGATGAAGGACGAGACTTCCAAAAGGAGTCATACGGAGCTACGATTCGCGATTTAATACTTGATGAGTTTACTGCTAAGGATTATTCCTATGATGAAATTGAACTATTTGTCTTAAGGCGATCGATGCTTGGTCCAAACGATATTCTTCGTTTTGTAGTTAAACCACTTATTAAGCAAGGAGTTTTACTAAAAAACAACCGAAGAGGCAAACGTAATTACAAAGACGATTCATATAGATTTATTAAAGGAACAGGTAATGACTAGGTGTAAAGCAAAGATACTACGCAAGTCTATGCTCTATAAAACGAAAGTGGAGTATGGGGACTATACGATGAACCATGTTTTGGGTTGTTCGCATGGTTGCAAATACCCTTGCTATGCCATGATGATGGCAAAAAGATTCGGAAAAGTTCATTCTTATGAAGAGTGGTGCGAACCTGTTTTAGTCTCAAATACGATTGAACTTTTAGATAAAGAAATCCCAAGACTGAAAGATAAGATAGACCACGTTCAGCTTTGCTTTACTACTGATTCATTCATGTATGGTTATGACGATGTTTGCGATATGAGCTTGCGTGCAATTAAGCGTTTGAATGTTGATGACGTCCCTTGTGTTGTTCTGAGTAAAGGGGTTTTGCCTTTTGAACTTGCATCTTGCTCCAAAGAGAACGTTTACGGCATAACGCTAGTCTCATTGGATGAGACATATAGGGAAGAGTGCGAACCTGGGGCTGCTCCTTATGTTGAGCGCATTGCGGCACTCAAGAAGCTTCATGATGCTGGTTGTAAAACATGGGTAAGCATGGAGCCCTACCCAACTCCCAACATAGTCGAGCAGGAGTTATTGCCGATTCTTGAGGCTGTTTCGTTCGCCGACCGTATCATCTTTGGGAGGACAAATTACAACAAAGTTGTCTCTTCTTTCCCTGACGTGAAGAGTTGGTACAACGATCTTGTTCTTGATGTGGTTGGCTTCTGCTCAGAAAAAGCTATTGACTATTACATCAAAAAGGGTACGTGGACATTTCCAAAAATAAAAGATGAAGAAAAGCGGTGCATCATGAAACCCGTGAATGCAGTATAACAATTTGGTTATTGCTAAATAGGAGTAGTGGAGTTAGTGATAATTCAAGACGATACAAAGATTGTAGTTGATGATGAATATCCAAAAGTGTTTATGCATAGTATTACCTTTAATGATGGAACAACTTTAGAACTTAAACGCAACAGTATAGTTGTGTTTACCGGGGCAAACAACAGCGGCAAAAGTCAAATACTTCGAGATGTGGAGAACTGTTTTGATACGCATACAAAGAAGCTATCGGTTGTCATTTCAAATCTTAAGTACGAACAATACGGTAAGATTAATGAGTCCTTTTTGAAAGAGCATTTTTTTATTAACCAGCATGGATATCTAGAGCTTTATGGTTCGGGTGGTTCCTTTGATAAAAACTCATTAATCTATGATTGGAACAATCGGTGTTTACCTTATGTGTGTCGTTTGTTTGTCAAACGGATTAGTACAGAAATGCGCCTAACAGTATCAAACAACCTGCAAAGAAGCGATCGTGCTGCGGCAGCCCATCCAATTTTCAAAATGATGAACAGTGAACACCTCGCTGAAGTGATATCAAATTATTTTCATCAAGCTTTTGGTGAAGATCTTGTTGTTAATCGAAACGAGCTAACGACTGTTTCATTGCACGTAGGGATGGCTCCTAATAAAGATGAATATACAATCAAGATGCAAGATGATTACTATGGAATTCTTGCAACTATGCCCAAGCTGCAAGATCAGGGGGACGGCATGCGTAGTTTCGCAAGCATTCTTCTTGATACATTTACTTCCGAATACTCTATTACATTAATTGATGAGCCAGAAGCATTTTTGCATCCACCGCAAGCAAGAATACTGGGGAAGATGCTTGCAAAGAATAATCCGGATAATCGACAATTGGTCATTTCGACTCACAGCGAGGATTTTCTTCAGGGACTACTCGATTCGGATAATGAAAATGTTACCATCGTTAGAATAAATCGTTCAGACGATGTTAACAATATGAGCATTCTTACAAATAGTGAGATAAAAGAGTTATGGACTAATCCACTACTTCGTTATTCTAATATTCTTAGCGGCTTGTTTCACGAGAAGGTCATTGTTTGCGAAAGCGATTATGACTGTCTGTTTTATCAGGCGATTATGAATGCAATTTATGAGAACAAAGGCGAAATTGCTCCAGATATATTATTTACTCATTGTGGTGGTAAGTCGCGTGCCAAAGATGTGGTGCGCGCACTAAGGGCTGTAAATGTTCCTGTTGTTGCAATTTGCGACTTTGATTTATTGAATTCGAGCCAAGTTTTCAAGCATTTAATCAAAGCATTTGGAGCGGAATGGGAAACGGTTTATGCGAGTGGCATGCAGATTATTTATAACAGCATAAATGCAAAACGAAGTTGCGATAATGATGTATGGAAAGAAATTAAGAAAACGGGCAAAGCGGGTTTTAATGGAGATGAGCCTGCTGCTTATGAAAAAGTTGAAGCAATTTGTAAAAATGCTGGTCTATATATAGTTCCCTGTGGCGAAATGGAGTGTTTTGATAAGACTGTAAACAAGGAGAAAAAGGAATGGGTCTATTACGTATTGGAAAACTATAACCTAGCTACGGAGCCAAAATTGAACGAGGCTCGATCTTTTGTACAATCTGTCGTTGACTTTAATGTATCAGCGAAATAGTCGCGGTCAAGTAGCAAGGTCTGTTGATCATCAAACCAACTCTTCTAGTACTTCGTTTGTTAAAGTATACCTATAGGCAAAAGTGTGTAAAAATTCATGCTGTTTTCCCTATTCAGATACCAAATAGATGCCTCTGAAGTCGATGCCACTCGACTTTCATATAGGCAAAAAGTGCGCCTAATTCTCACTTGACATCCCTGTTCAGGCAAGCTTTTTCTAAGAAAAAGTCAGCTATGGACAGGGGTGAGCAGTGTCTACTAGAAAATGTGCAATCTGTGGCGGCAAGATGAAGAAAAAGGATTTACAAGCCGGAAGGCAGAGGTGGAGATGCACCTTGTGCGGAGGCTCTAGCGTTAGGAGAAACGACACCACCGCAAGATAGCCTAAAGTGTTTGTTGGATGGCTTTTGGGTAAACTCTCAACACCTTGACGCTAGATTACGATTCAACTCATCCGCATACTAGTTCAAAAAAGTTAGAAAAATGGTCAAAACTTCCAGCTTTCCATGGTCATAGCGCTACATAGCTAACTTGAATTGTGGAGAACACTGGGCAAACAGGGTTCTTCAATTCTATTTTGATTCGTAATTGACGTAATTTGGCATTATAGACTGTGGAAAGTCGGAAGTTTTGACCATTTTTCGCCTAAAAAGTGACGAAGGTCTGGTTTGGTCAGAGTTCCACAACAGCGCGCCCTATCCATATGCAATCGACTAAAACAGATACACTTTTCTGCCCATCGGTGCTTTACTTTTGCAAGTTTCCGCACAGTGAGCATTAACTCTCATTAACCCAAATCTTACCAGCTGCAAGTGGCAAGAAAAAAGTCAGAGCGCATAACGCTCTGACCTGCTAATTTCTGGTGGTCGCTACTGGATTTGAACCAGTGACCCCCGCCGTGTGAAGGCGATGCTCTCCCGCTGAGCCAAGCGACCGAATCGACGATTTATTATACTGTTACAAAGCGCAGGCTTCAAGAGATTGTTCGCAAGCGAACATGCGGAATGGTTGTGGCTAACATAGTCGCCAGTTGTTTCGCTTAAATGCATGCGGGCAAAACAAAGACGAAACGGAGTTAATCAATGGCAAGCGATTCGCAAACATTTTTAGCACAAAAGGCTATGAGTGATAAGGTCAAGGTAGAGCTGTCTGAAAACCCATCCAAATTCACCATGCTAACAGGGGATAGACCAACAGGGCGCCTGCACTTAGGGCATTATTTCGGAACCATAGTAGAACGCGTGCGGCTGCAAAATGCCGGCATTAAAACGAACGTCGTTATAGCCGATTACCAAGTTATAACCGACCGCGATACTACCGAGCACATTGCCGACAATGTAATAAATATGGTTATTGATTATCTGGCATGCGGAATAGACCCTGCGCGCACAATGATTTTCACACATTCTTCAGTACCGTCACTAAATCAGCTAATGCTTCCGTTTTTGTCGCTTGTCAGCGAAGCTGAACTTTTGCGCAATCCCACAGTGAAGGCTGAGCAAGAGGCATCGGGTCATGCTCTTACGGGGCTTTTGCTTACATATCCGGTACATCAAGCCTGCGACATTCTGTTCTGCAAAGGCAACATAGTACCCGTTGGCCGCGATCAGCTTCCTCATATAGAACAGACGCGCCAAATTGCCAGACGCTTTAACGAACGCTATGCCAACGTGTTTCCAGAGCCGGTGGGTCTGCTTACGGAAAGTGTGCTTTTGCCGGGTTTGGATGGCAGAAAGATGTCTAAAAGCTACGGAAATGCCATTTCACTTTGCGCGACCGAGGAAGAAACGGCAAAACTTATTAAGAAAGCCAAGACCGACAGCGAACGCAATATAACATTTGACCCAGAGGCGCGCCCGGGTGTTAGTGCGCTGCTAACTACAGCTGCGCTTACTACAGGGCGCACCGAAGAAGATATTGCTGCCGAAATAGGCGACAGTGGCGCAGGCGCACTAAAGGCATACGTTACCGAAAGTGTGAATTCGTACTTAGCACCAATTCGCCAGCGCAGGCGCGAACTCGAGCAAGACATTCCATACATTAAAGATGTGTTAGCGCAGGGCAACAAACAAGCTAACGATATAGCAAAAGCAACGCTTGATGAAGTGCGCGAAGCTATGGGGATGCTCTACTGATGGGTGTCTCAAGTTCGCCGAATGCGCTAAATTCTAGCTTGGTTGCGCGTGCTGTGTATGCAGCCATACGCGAGTGTGCATCTACGTTGCGCCCCGATGTGCTTGAGGCTATACGTGCGTCGTGGCTGTCCTCAAAAGATGCTGGTGCCGACTCGCGTCAAACAAGCGTGCTTCATGCCATAATAGAAAACGCGCTTATTGCCGAGCGCGATAATGTTCCCATATGCCAAGACACCGGAACGGTTTGGGTGTGCTTGGAAGTGGGTGAGGAACTTTCTGTGCCGGGAGGCGTGTTTCGCGAAGTTAACGATGCGGTGGCGCGCGCCTACGAGGATGGAAAGTTGCGCATGAGTGTTGTGCGCGATGCCTTGTTTGATCGCTCAAATACGAACAACAATACGCCGGCATTTTGCGAGCTGCGTATAGTGCCCGGCTCGGGTGCGCTTCTTCATGTGTTGCTAAAAGGCGGCGGTTCCGACAATGCGTCGCGTGTATGTATGTTGTCGCCCGACGCTGGCGCTAGCGGTGTCGCGCAAGTGGTTATAAATTGCGTGCGCGAAAAAGCGGCTAATGCGTGCCCGCCGCTTGTGGTGGGTGTTGGTGTTGGCGCAACGTTTGACAAGGTGGCAGGCATGTCAAAACATGCGCTGCTTCGTCCTATAGGGTCGCCTGCACAAAGCGACGAAGCTGCTGCATTCGAAAGCGAACTTCTTGGCACAATAAATGCGTGTGGCATAGGTCCTGCTGCTTTGGGGGGCACACCCACGGCGCTAGCGGTGCATCTTGAAACAGCTCCATGCCATATTGCTGCACTTCCGGTAGCTGTAAATATGGGGTGCTGCGCTATGCGTTCAGCCACAATAGACTTAATGAAAGCCGACATAATATGACCTCTCCTATAAAACTGCAACTGCCGCTGGCGCATGAAGAGCTGGCGCACCTTAGTGCTGGTGATGAGGTATTGCTAAGTGGCAATATCTACACCATGCGCGATGCCGGGCATAAAAGGTGTATGGAATATTTGGAAGAGCACGGCAAGTTGCCGTTTAACCTAGCGGGGCAAACCCTGTTTTATGCAGGTCCTACTCCGCCTGCTGCCGGTAGACCTATAGGAGCTGTCGGACCCACAACGGCTTCCAGAATGGATTTTGCCACTCCTGCACTAATGCGCGCGGGAATAGTTGCCACCATAGGCAAAGGCAAGAGAAGCGAAGAGGTGGCGTATGCATGTAAAGAGACGGGGGCGGTCTATTTTGCTGCGATTGGCGGCATTGCAGCGCTTTTGGCTGAATGCGTGCAGACCTCTGAACTAATTGCTTGGGAAGATCTTGGTACCGAAGCTCTGCGAAAGCTGGAAGTGGTAAATTTTCCCGTTTATGTTGAAATAGATACAAAAGGCAACGATTTGTATCGCAATATAGAATCGGAGTCTTGATTACCGGTGATAATGCAGGTTGAGCATATATCAAAAACCTATCCTAGCCGTACTTTATTTAGCGATGTTACATTTCGGCTCGAACAGGGCGATCGCCTTGCGCTTGTTGGTCCTAATGGGGCTGGTAAAACTACGCTTTTGCGAATTATAACTGGGCAAATTGATGCAGATGAAGGTCGAGTTATATTTGCACGAGGGGCGCGTGTAGGCTATTTAGAGCAAGAAGCTATAGAGATGGGCAATGATGCCGTTTTTGATGAGGTCATGTCGGCTCAGTCCGAAGTTATGGAAGCCGAGAAGCGCCTTCGCGAATTAGAGGAAGCGCTAGGCGATAGTCCAAGCGAAGCGCAATTAGCTGCTGCTGGGCGTGCGCGTGATGCATTTGAAATGATGGGCGGCTATACGCTGGAAGCTAAGGTGCGCGCGGTATTATTCGGTTTGGGCTTTGGTGAGGCAGATATGACTCGCAGTGTTAGTGAATTTTCTGGCGGCTGGCAAATGCGAATAGCGCTGGCAAAATTGTTAGTGCGCAACCCCGAAGTTCTACTTTTAGACGAGCCTACAAATCATTTAGATTTAGAGTCGGTGAAATGGCTAGAGGGCTTTTTGCGCTCATATGACGGAACCGTTATTGTTGTTAGTCACGATAGAGCTTTCATGGATAACATGGTTGATCGCGTGGCTGAAATAGCTAATGGCTGCGTTGCGCTTTATAAGGGCAACTATTCAGCCTATATGAAGGCGCGCGAAGAGGCGCTAGAGCGGCTTCGAATAGAAAAACAAAAGCAAGATGAAGAAATAGAGAAACTAGAGGCGTTTGTAGAGCGTTTTCGCTATAAAGCAACGAAAGCCAAGCAGGCACAAGACAGGCTTCGCAAATTAGAGCGCATAAAGGAAAATCGTATAGTTTTGCCAGATGAGCAGAAGCACGTGCATTTCAATTTTAAGCAGCCACCCCGCACGGGCGAGGAAGTGGTGCGTGCAGAAGGACTTGTGAAGCGCTACGACACTTGCGCGGTATACGATGGCATAGATTTCAACTTGTGGCGTGGTGACAAGGTGGCGCTTGTTGGACCGAATGGAGCCGGGAAATCTACTTTATTGAAGATGGTAGCAGGCGCAATATCGCCAGATGCTGGCACTATAGAGTATGGTGTAAATGTTAGCCTGACGTATTATGCGCAGCATCAATTAGAAGAATTACATGCGGGAAATACTGTGTTTGAAGAACTCGATCGCGCTGCGGGTGCGTGGAGTATTTCGCAGGTAAGATCGCTTTTGGGTGCATTTTTATTCCGCGGAGATGATGTGGATAAGAAGGTATCGGTGCTTTCGGGCGGAGAAAAAAGCCGCCTCGCTTTGGCTAAGATGTTGGTTTCGCCAAGTCCGCTGCTTTGTTTAGACGAGCCTACTAATCATTTAGATATATCTAGTGTAGATGTGTTAGAACAGGCGCTTCAAGCGTTTGAGGGTACTTTGCTTTTCATAACGCACGATAGGCATTTGATACGCAGCGTTGCCAACCGGATAGTAGAGGTAAAAGATGGCAAACTTAGCGATTATGCCGGCGATTACGATTACTATCTTTACAAATCTGGACAATTAGACGGAAGCGATATTAGCGGAAATTCCATAGTAGATGAATTATTTGCAGATGAATTGCCGCCAGAAAAGTCAAAAGCAACCGCTTCGAAAGAAAGTACTTCCACACAAAAAGGTAGTGCGCCAAAAACTAAGGAACAAAAGCGCATGGAAGCCGAGGCTAGAAATAGGGCTCATGCTGCAACTAAAGAGATTAGAAAGAAAATAGCTGCGCTAGATTCTAGGCTTGCGCAATATAGTGCGCGTATGGCAGAGTTGCTAGAGTTAATGGCAGACCCAGATTTTTATATGAAAGAACAAGGTGCAGCAGATGCTATAGCAGAACATGCAGACTTGAAGCGCAAAATAGAGTCCGCTGAAGCGGATTGGTTTGAACTAAATGAACAATTGGAAGCCGAATTAGCAAAACAGGAAAAACGTGTAGGATAACTATGAGCTCTGCGTTTTGGTCTTCAATTTGTGTGGTAGTCGGTTAAACTATGAAACTATGAATACCGAAATAATAGCCTATTACATATGTGCAATTTTATGTTTTGTTCCGGCACTTGTTGTACATGAAGTGTCGCATGGTTTTGCAGCGTACAAGCTGGGCGATCCTACGGCGAAGCGCGCGGGGCGCTTATCGCTAAATCCGCTCAAGCATATCGATCCATTTGGTACTGTCATTCTGCCTCTAATTCTTATGATAATGAATTGGCCAATTTTTGGTTATGCGAAACCCGTGCCGTACAATCCCAGCTATTTCAAAGACCCGCGCAAAGGCGACTTTATAACGGGTATTGCCGGTCCTCTATCAAATCTGTGCATGGCACTTATTGCGGCGGCTATAGCGTGGGCGCTTTATGATATGTGGCCCATTCTCGCGCAAAGCGCCATTGGGTATTACTTTTACTACATGTTCCTACCCATGTTTTGCCTTATAAATTTATATCTGATGTTTTTCAATTTAATACCCATACCTCCACTCGATGGATCTTCCATCATTGCGCTTTTTATACCGGTGAAGTGGCTTCCAAAATGGTATTCCATACAGCATTATGCTTTCCCGATATTCATGCTGTGTGTCATAGCTATGCCATATCTATTCCACTTCAATCCATTTTCGTGGTACTTAGATGTTACTGCTGGTAATTTGGCTAATCTGATTTTCCCGTTCAGGATTTCATAGCACATGGCATATCGCGTATCTATAGAGAGCTTCGAGGGACCTTTTGATTTGCTGCTCTATTTGGTCAGCCGTAAAAAGGTAGACATCGGCTCTATTTCTATAACTGAAATTGCCGATCAGTATTTAGCCGAAGTTGCCCACATGGAAAAGCTTGACTTAGATGTTGCCAGCGATTTTCTACTTGTGGCTGCTACGCTTCTGGAATTGAAGGCTCAGGCGCTGCTTCCAAAACAATATGATGAAGTGGAAGAAGATATTGCTCAGCTAGATCCGGGTGATGCGCGCGAAATATTAGTGCAGCGCCTTATTGAATACAAGCAGTTTAAGAATGCTGCAGCGCAGCTAGATGCTCGTTTGCAATCTGAGAGCAGAATGCACTCGCGTCCGTTTGGACCGGATGCGCGCTTTTTGGGGCTTATGCCCGACTTTTTGGAAGGCGTTACCTTAGATTCACTTGGATTGCTTGCCTCTAATGCGCTTGCAAGACGTGAAAAATTCTTACTTGAGTCGGAGCATATTGCGGCTAAACCTATTCCGGTAGAAGTTCATGTGCGGGCAATACATGCGCGTATACAATCAAAAAAGCATCTTAATTTCAGCGAATTGTTACTAGACGATGCGCGTCCACAACTAGTTGTAGTTACGTTTTTGGCAATATTGGAATTATATAAACGACAGATGGTGCGCTTGTCGCAAGACGAGCAATTTGGCGATATAGCTATTGATTACATTGAAGGATCCGGGGAATTAAACTTATCTGGCGAAGATGTGCTTACATCAGTAGGAGAAGATTGATGTTTAAGGGACCAGACACCCAAAATCTTGAAGGCGCAATAGAGGCAATGCTATTTGTTACTGACGAGCCGGTAGGAGTACTAACACTGGCAGATCAGCTGGAATGCGATGCAATACAGGTGCAAACCGCCCTTGATAATTTGGCATTGCGTCTTAAAGAGGACAACCGCGGAATTCAGCTGCGTGAAGTGGCAGGTGGGTGGCGCTTGTTTACGCATCCGGCATACGATGAACTAGTAGAGAAATACGTGCTGTCGTGGGATACTCGAAAACTTTCAGCGGCAGCTATGGAAACACTTGCCATAATTGCGTATACACAGCCTGTTACGCGCCAAGGTGTGGCATCGGTGCGCGGTGTAAATTCCGATAGTACGATAAGTTCACTTATTGAAAAGGGGCTTGTGCGCGAGGCTGGCTCGGCTGATACTCCCGGTAATCCTACGTTGTACGCTACCACTCGTGCGTTTCTGGAAAAATTTGGCTTGCGTTCGGTTGACGATCTTCCCGATTTGAATGAATTTGCTCCCGACGAAGAAACAAAACTGCTAATAAGTGAACGACTTAGCGCTACTCGCCAGCAGCCAGAAGTCTCGGATGAGGCGGCTGCATTCATGGCTCAGCATATGGCAGATAGCAATTTGTCAGAGCAACTAACAGATGCCATAGCATCTACACTTGGTGTAGTAGATAAAATAGACTTCGATTCTTTGGAATTCGATTTAGACGAAGAATGATGCGCCTTTCTAGATATTTGGCTCGCGCGGGTGCCTCATCGCGGCGCGGAAGTGAACGTCTAATCTTAGATGGTCGCGTTTCCGTGAATGGGCAAGTGGTGCGCGAACTTGGCACAAAAGTTGACGAAGACAGTGATTGTGTATCTTTAGATGGCAAGCAAATCTTTATAGATAACAGTGCTTTTACGATAATGTTGAACAAGCCGGCAGGCTATGTAACCACAATGCACGATCCGCAAGGTCGTCCTACGGTGGCAGAACTTGTGCCTATAAGTGCTCATCCGGCGCTATTTCCGGTAGGTAGGCTAGATTTCAACACAACGGGTTTGCTTCTATTTACAACAGATGGCGATATGGGAAATGCTTTGCTTCACCCAAGCCGCAATGTTGAGAAGACATACATTGCCCGTATATCCGGAAATCTGTCTGATGCAGGCGTTAGCCTTTTGCGCGAAGGCGTGTTGCTAGACGATGGTATGACAGCGCCAGCTAAGGTTGAAGTTTTACAGGCTGGGAAAAATCCACTTGTATCTATTTCTATACATGAAGGGCGCAAGCGCCAAGTGCGCAGAATGTTTAGCGCGATTGGTTGTCATGTCGAGGAACTACATCGGCTCTCTTTCGGGTCATTATGTTTGGATGATTTACAAGAAGGTTGTTGGCGCGAATTGACAGATGCCGAAGTGCATACGCTTTTAAATAATGCGCGTTAACCCATTTTCTGCTTTACCAAATTTCCTAGAATTTGTACGTGCCCAGTTACATGTTGTTACAATGGGTTATGCAACGAAAGGATGGTAAGGGTTTGCAAGACAACGCATATGAAAGCGAGAAAAGCGCACCGTTTAATGCTGTGGTTATAGTTGGTTTAGGTCTAATAGGCGCATCTCTTGCGGCGGCGCTTCGCAAAGCGTGGCATCAGATGTATTTGCTTGGGGTAGACGTTGATGGTAGGGCGTGCGTGCTGGCAAAAGAAAGAGGCTGGGTGAACGAGGCGTGCCGTCCAGACGATGCGCTCTTTACAGAATTTCTAGCTAATAAAGCCGATTTAGTTGTATTGGCTACTCCTGTAGCTGCAGTGGATGATTATATGCACATGTTGGCGGAGGCTAACTATGAGGGCGTACTAACCGATACAGTTAGTACAAAATCACACATGATTGAGGCTGCAAATAGTATTCTTCCAAACCCATCAATATATATTCCGGGGCATCCTATGGCAGGCTCTGAGAAGGCGGGAGTTGACGCTGCTAGATCCGATTTATACGAGGGCATAAATTGGATACTTTGCCCAGATGAAAACACCGACCCCGATGCTTTTCAGCAGCTGCATGAGCTTATATGCGGTATGAATGCTCGTGTTGTTTCGCTGCCGCGCGAAGATCACGACAACGCAGTGGCTATAGTTAGCCATGTGCCGCATATGGTAGCTTCAGCGCTAATGCAATTAGCACTTGCTCATGTAGATGAGAGTCGTTCGCTGATGCGTCTTGCGGCTGGTGGATTTAAAGACACTACTCGGGTTGCGGCTGGTTCTCCTGCTTTATGGTGTGGTATCGCTTTTGACAATGCCGACGCATTGGCTAATGGACTAGCTGAAATGACTGATATACTGGCAAATCTGCGAAGTGCTCTAGTTGATGGCGATAAGGTGGAATTCACGCGAATGCTAGCTTGTGCCTCCGATGCGCGCCGGGAACTTCCCGCTGCTTGGGTTCCCGGAAGCGACCGCTTGGTTGAGGTTAGAATTCCAATGGTTAATCGCACAGGTGTTGTTGCAGAGGTAACAACCATTGCCAGTTCGGTTGGATGCAATATACAATCTATCGAGATAGATCATGTGTCGGAAGGTAATGCCGTGCTTAGTTTGGTTCTTACAGACGAGGGTGATATAGGTCAAATGTCGTATAAACTTGTAAGTGCGGGATATTCCGTTTCGTTCAGTCCGCTTTCTCCGAAGGAGCACAGCCATGTCGAATGACGCGAAAATGATTGAGCCGCTATCTGGGGCACTGACCGGTGAAATTAAAGTACCGGGAGATAAATCTATATCGCACAGAGCGGTGCTTTTATCTGCAATGGCAGAGGGCACGTCGCACCTAAGCGGTGTACTCGACTCCGAAGATGTGCGTTCATCCATTTCGGCTGTTACGCAACTTGGTGCAAAGGTAGACTTAAAGAAATGCGCCGATGGCTCTTTAGAGGGAACCGTAACCGGATGGGGGCAAGCCGGTCCTGTGCAACCTGAATCGCCCATAGACTGCGGCAATTCAGGCACTACCGCGCGTTTGTTGATGGGTGTGCTTGCGCCTTGGCCTATAGAAGTTACGCTAACCGGAGACGATTCGCTTCGTCAGCGCCCAATGCGCCGCAATACTGCGCCTTTGATGAAAATGGGTGTGCAATTTAAGCCTGCTGAAGCCGATAGATTGCCTATAACAGAAACTGGATGTAGCGATATTCGCGCTATAACATACGATGCGCCAATGGCATCGGCACAGCTAAAAACAGCGGTTTTGCTGGCGGGTGTATACGCAGATGGCACAACGACTCTAAACGAGCCTGCACCTTCGCGCAACCATACCGAGCTTATGCTGCCTGAATATGGTGTGCCTACAACTGCTGGTACGCGGGTTGCAAAGGTTGAGGGTCCAACCGTTATGCATGCAAGCGATCTTAAAGTGCCGGGCGATCCGTCGTCTGCAGCTTTTTTGTGTGCGGCAGCTCTGTTGAAACGCGGAAGCGATATTGTTGTTCGCGATGTTTCACTGAATTCTGCACGCATCGGTTTTGTTCGCACGTTAGAGCGCATGGGCGCCAATATTTCTGAACATATTGAAGGCTACGAGGGCAAAGAACCTTATGGCACTATTCATGTGAAATTTACCGATGCTTTGCGTGGTTGCGAGATACCTTCACAACATTTTGCTTCCATATTAGACGAAGTACCTGTGTTAGCATTTGTGGCTGCACATGCCCGTGGCGTTACGGTATTTCGCGGTGTAAGCGAGCTGCACAATAAAGAAACAGATCGCGTAAAGGCAATTATTGATGGCTTAGAACTCATGGGGATAGATGCGTGGGAAGAAGCCGAAAATTTGCTGGTTGAGGGCAATCCGAATTTGCAGCTGCCATGTGGACTGGTTTTCAATTCTTACGGCGATCATCGTATAGCTATGACATGGGCATTAGCGGGGCTATGCGGAAACGCCCCCGTGCAAGTTAGCGATTTTGATTGCATTGCAGTAAGTTATCCTAATTTTATTGAGGACATACAGAAACTGGTGAGCTAATGATAATTGCTATTGATGGACCATCGGGGGCAGGTAAGTCTAGCGTAGCGAAGGCTTGCGCAAAAACTCTAGGTTTCTCATGTTTAGATACCGGGGCAATGTATCGCTGCATTGCGTGGTTGGCATTGCAAAAAGATATACCGCTAGATGACGATGCTGCATTGGGTGAATTAGCGCGTGCATGCGATATACGTTTTGGGCATAGCGATGGCGACCCTATTCCAAAGACTGTATTTGTGGATGACAACGACGTTACGAGTGCCATACGTACATCGCAGATAGATAAAGCTGTAAGCCCGGTTTCGGCTGCGCCTTCGGTGCGCGAAGCTATGGTGCACCTGCAGCGCAAAGTTGGTCTTTCAGGCAATTTCGTAGTAGAGGGGCGCGATATAGGTACTGTTGTGTTTCCCGATGCTCAGCTGAAAATTTTCCTGACAGCATCTCCGGAAGAGCGTGCCCATAGGCGTGTTCGTCAAAATGCCGATAGAGGCGTTGGATCTATAGATTACGAGGAAGTATTGCGCGACATTATGCGGCGCGATGAATACGATTCCAATCGCGCGGAGTCGCCTTTGCGTCCGGCTACAGATGCGCACATTATTGATTCGACTGAAGATTATATTGAAGACATTATCGCTAAGATATGCAGTATGGCGCACGCATGCATTCAAAAAACGGCTGAAGAGGTATAGGTGAGCCTATTTATCCCATATAAAGATATGTGGGACATGCCGCTTGGTGGTATGTCTGACGAAAAGCAGGTACCGCATTGGTTCGGAAATGCCGTTTACGTTGTTGTTGGTGGTTTGTGCAAGTTGTTGTTTCGCTATCGTGTAGATGGACGGCAGAATTTGCGGGCATTTCACAATGAGTGCGGTGTATTGGTTGTATGCAACCATACATCGTTTTTAGATGTGGCGTTTATATATCTTGCCGCGCGTACAAAACAGTGGGTGCGCATAATTGGGCGCGATACGCTTTTTGGGAATGCTAACGGCTTGCTGGGTCAAATTCTTTCGCGTGTAGGTGCCTTTCCCATAAAGCGCGATTCAGCCGATCGTGTTGCTATAAAACGGGCTGCGCGCATGCTGAAAAACCGCGAAATTGTAGGAATACTGCCAGAGGGTACGCGCCGCGGAAAAGGCAATCTTGAGCCAAAGCTGCATTCGGGTGCAGCATTTATAGCGCGTATGGGCAAAGCGCCTATACTGCCTATGACGGTGCGCGATGCAGAATACGTAAAACAGAAGGGTAGTCGAGTTCATTTTCCAAAAATAACAGTGGAATACAGTACGCCCATTTTGCTTTCCGACTTTGATTTTTTGCCTAAAGATGAACGCTTAGATGCGTGCTCTTGGTACGCCATGCGTGAATGCTTTGCTTTATCTAGGCGCATTCCCGCAGCCGAGGTAGACATGGTGGAATTATTTCCCGATTCGAAAGACTATGCAAATACATTTGCAGAACATCCCATACCCAAGCATACGTCAGAGGAAGTTGTAGCTTTGTATAAAGCTCAGATGAGCCCTCGGGTGCAAATCGCAGAAGTTGCCGAGGCGCAAGCGTGAAGGTAGTTTTGGCGGAACACGCTGGGGCTTGCTATGGTGTACAGCGGGCGCTAGATATGGCAGGAGACGTATTGCGCACAGATGGTGCGTCCAATACGCTTGGACCTCTTATCCATAACCCGCAAGTGGTTGCAAATCTTGAAAAGCATGGGCTTCGGGTAGCTGAAAGTGTTGATGATGTATCGGCTGATACGGTTATTATACGCAGCCATGGCGTTACGCCGCAGGTTCGCAGCCAGCTAGAAGATATAAATGTGCGTGTGGTTGACGCTACTTGTCCGCATGTGTTGCGTGCTCAAAAAGCTGCCGAGCAACTTGCGCATGACGGGTGCCGTTTGCTTATTGTTGGCGAGCCGGGGCATCCAGAGGTTAGCGCCATACGCGAATGCGCACGCATAGCTGGCGCAAAAGTTGATGTAGTGCTGTCGCCCGACGATATACCGGATAACTTATATGCTCCGGTTGGGGTGGTAATACAGACTACGCAGCGTCGTGAGGTGCTTGATGAGATTGTATCGGCGCTGCAGAAGCGCAACATCGAGCCGATAGTTCGCAATACCATATGCTCGGCAACATCCGAAAGACAGCTTGCGGCTGCGCGCCTTGCAGAGGATATGGATGCTATGGTGGTTATAGGTGGGAAGAACTCTTCCAACACCACGCGCTTGGCAGAAATTTGCCGCACAATATGTCCGCGTACCTTTCATATAGAGTCTGACGAAGAACTCAGTCCTGAAATGTTTAGCGGCTGTAAGAGTGTAGGGGTTACGGCTGGAGCGTCTACTCCTAGCTACCAAATATCTCAAGTAGTGCAGATGTTGGATGCGTTGTAGCTGTTTCAAAACGGACAACTGCATAGTTGCTTTCAATCCGCTAGACTATTAGTTTTAGTGAAAAGGAGTGTGAAATGCCGCAACCGATTGTCGCCATAGTTGGACGCCCAAACGTGGGTAAATCTACGCTGGTGAATCGTATAGCGCAAGTAAATGATGCTATCGTGCATGAAATGCGAGGCGTTACTCGCGATCGCTCTTATCACAGCGCCGATTGGAACGGTGTCGATTTTACGCTTGTAGATACTGGCGGTATAGAACTTGCCACCGATGATGATTTTCAGGCATCTATACGTGCGCAGGCTTTTCGCGCTGCTGATGAGGCAGATGCAATAATCTTTTTGGTGGATGGTCGCACCGGTATACAAGCTGACGATGAGGAAGTGGCGCGCATTTTACTGCGCTCTAAGGCACCTGCTTTTTTGGCTGTCAATAAAATGGACACTCCCGGAGGTGTTGACGATGTATGGGAATATTGGCAGCTAGGAATGGGTCAACCTTGGGCTATTTCAGCCTTGCATGGTCATGGTACAGGAGACTTACTAGATGAGGTAGTGGCAGCTATTTCTCATTTGGCTTCTACTGAAGATGAGGATGTCGAGGAAGAAATAATCAACATTGCTGTTATAGGTCGCCCAAACGCTGGTAAATCTTCACTTGTGAATCGTCTAACCAACAACGATCGTTCTATTGTAAGCCCTGTAGCTGGCACTACTCGCGATGCTGTCGATACGCTAATTGTTCATAATGAACAAAAGTACCGCATAGTTGACACAGCTGGTCTTCGCCGAAAAAGCAAAATAGACGATTCGGTGGAATATTACGGCTTTGTGCGTGCTATGAGGGCAATTGACAGGGCTGATGTGGCTCTTTTAGTAATGGATTCTACATTGGGTGTCACCAATGAAGACCAGCGGGTTGCAAATTATGCAGCTGAGCGCGGATGTGCCATGGTGGTTGTGTTGAACAAGTGGGATATCGTGGTGGGCGCAGAGGCAAAGCTAAAAGTTCGCGAAGACGTGCAAGATGAGTTGAAGTATATAGATTATGCTCCTGTGGTGGCGCTTTCCGCTTTAACCGGTAAGAACGCTTTGCGCCTTTGGGATGCTATAGATGAAGCGTATGCTAATTATTCTGCCACTATTTCCACGAGTAAATTAAACACATGGCTTGCCGAAATTCGCGAAAGTGGTCATACCGTCACTAAAGGCAAAACCGTTTTACGCATTAAATACGTTACTCAAACATCTGCTTGTCCGCCCGATTTTGCATTTTTCTGCAATCGTCCAGACGTGGTTACTGACAACTATATTCGGTTTCTCGAAAATCGTTTGCGGCGCGAGTTTTCATTGGTTGGTACTCCCATACGTTTCAGATTCAAGAAGAAAGATTAATCTATGATGTCAGTTTTATTGTTGCTTTTATTACTATTCGTAATTAGCTATCTTTTGGGGTCTATTCCTTGGGGTCTTATCATTTCCAAGGTATTTTTTAAGACTGACATTAGAAAGCAAGGTTCAGGCAATATAGGAGCCACAAATGCCGTGCGTGCAATGGGCGCTAAAGGTGGAATTGCGGTTTTTGTATTAGACATGGGAAAAGGAATAGCCGCTGGTGCTTTAGCGTGGTTTGTCTTTGGCGAAATAATTGCAAACAATTTTACAAGTGATGCAATTCGAATATTTGCGATTATGTCAGGAAATGTTGTTACTGCAAATGCTGCGGTATATTCCGATCAGGTGAACTTGCTATGCGCATCGGTAGCGTTTTTAGGTTGCGTTGTTGGGCATATATTTAGTCCTTGGTTGAAATTTCACGGCGGTAAAGGCATATCGGTGGCGTTTGGCTGCGAGTTTTTTGCATTAACTCCAATAGGGGCGCTAATCGATTTAGCTGTATTTATTGTTGGTGTTGCAATTTCTCGAAAGGTTTCGGTGGGCTCTATTGCTGCGGCTGTAGTATGTCCGTTTATCGCTGTATGGATATGCTGGAATTGTTGGTTTGCGGCTGTATTTATTTCCATTGCTGCATTATTGGTTATATGGGCGCATCGTGGCAATATAAAGCGCTTACTAAATGGCGATGAACCGCGTTTTGGAAAATCTAGCAATAACGCAAAACGGATGGAAGATCAGATTGAGGCACTAAAGCCGCGTAGTCAACGCAGAGAGGAAGAACGCCGCGCAAAGAAAAGGGCGCAAGCTGCTGAAAAATCGGGAAACACCGATAAGCGAAAGGAGCAGCAATAATGCGCGTTGCTGTTATTGGCGCTGGGTCGTGGGGAACGGCACTAGCGCAGCTTTTGGCTAGTAAGGGGTATGAAGTTGCTCTGTGTTGCCGCAGACAAGAGCAGGCTGGGGAAATTAACACCAAGCACGTAAATTCACTTTATTTGGGCAATGTGTCGCTTTTGCCTAATGTGGTGGCTACTACAAATTTGCAAGCTGCTCTACAAGATGCAATAGCGGCTGTAATGGTCACGCCTTCACGATATTTACGCAACGCTGCAGAGAAAATATGCCCTTACATTTCCGAGCAACTTCCCGTGGTTATTTGTTCTAAGGGAGTTGAGGGGGACAAAGGAATTCTAGCAACAGACATGCTGGGTGACGTATTGGGAAATCCTAGTCGTTTAGCGGTTCTTTCCGGTCCGACACATGCTGAAGAAGTTGTTCGCGGTGTGCCTAGCGGGGCGGTATGCGCGTCTATAAATGAAACCACCGCCGGTTTTTTCCGCGATCTTTTTGCTACGGATGCGTTTCGTACTTATACAACAGACGATGTTATAGGCGTGGAACTTTGTGGCGCTTTCAAGAATGTGATAGCCATAGCTGTAGGAATATCTTATGGACTAGGTTATGGCGATAATACGGCAGCTATGATAATGACGCGCGGGCTGGCGGAGATGAGTCGCATGGTTGTAGCATGTGGGGGAGAAGCGCTTACATGTATGGGGCTTGCTGGTGCAGGCGATATGGTTGTTACTTGCACTTCTAATCATTCGAGAAATCGCAAATTTGGGCAGTATTACTTAGCTTGCGGTCGTAGTCTTTCCGATTTTGAGACTGATACACATATGGTTGTAGAGGGTGCGCAGGCTTGTAAAACTCTACAAGCATTTCAAACGCGCCATGCGGTAGATTTGCCTCTAACTGATGCTGTGCGCAATATTATTTGGAATGGCGCTATACCAGAATCTGAAGCGCGCATTCTTATAGATAGACCTTTAAAAGACGAAATTTATGGGCTTTAGAAATATATGCGGGCCCGTTGGCGATAAGGGGAGAAAAACCAACGAGCCCGCTTTGTGCGCCTAGCGCACCTGCTTTGGACTGCCAAACAAGGTTTGGAGGAGAAGAGGATTCACGGGTAAATCAGTAGGCAGTCCTCCAGCAATACTTTCTGTTTTTGCGCTCTTGTTTTGGCAAGTTAATATTAGCTTGGTCGCTGTAAAAATTGGCGCATATATTCACTTGGTTAACTTTAAGATTAAACCTTGTTACGATGCTGAAAACATTGCAGAACTAAGCGTATCGGCGCTCTAATTCTAGGAAAGCACGGCGAAGTTGAGCATTTTTATCGTTCGCTTCAATGCGACCGCTTGTGGTGACTACTCGATGAGCTGGCACTAGTATCACAAGTGGATTTTGTCGTATTGCGCTACCAACTGCGCTGCTTGCTTTCGGGTGTCCTATTAATTGCGCTACATCTGTTGCTGTGCATGTTTGGGCATATGGAATTTGCAAAATGCGATTCCAAACTTTTAGTTGAAAATCGCTACCTTCTAGCAAGATTGGCACATCGAATACGGTGCGCTTTCCTGAAAAATATTCCATCAATTGATTTGCGCATTTGTTTGTTACGGCACTAGGTCGCTTTTCGCCTTCTAGCAATTGATTACCTAATACCATGCGACATATATTATCTTTATACGCACCAATAGATACCGGTCCGTATTCGGTTCGGTAGATGAAGAAGTTTCGCTGTGGAGCGCGATTCATACACATTCTCCTAACTTCCTGATGATTATATCTCATAGCAATATGTTCACTCTTTGTTTGTGATACATAAGCTAGAATGGAAAAAGCGACAGGCGATAAAGGGGTGCACTGTGTTTCAGTCTGTAAAGATATGTCCGTCAATACTTTCAGCCGACTTTACACGTTTAGGTCAAGAGGTTGATACGGTTGTAAACGCTGGTGCCGGATTCATACATATTGATGTTATGGATGGGCATTTTGTTCCGAATTTGACGATGGGTGTGCCTGTGGTAAAGCAACTGCGGCAGCGCGGAAATGTGCCTTTAGATATACACCTTATGATAGATAATCCCCTTGAACAGCTGCCATGGTTTTTAGATGCCGGGTGCGACATGATATCTGTCCATGCTGAAACGCTTGACTTAGATGGGTTGTGTCGCGCGGTGCAGATTATGCATGAAGGTGGCGTTTTGGCGGCTGTAGCTATTAAGACAGCTACACCGACAAGCGTGTTAAAACCTGTTATAAAAGAGCTAGATATGGTGTTGGTAATGAGCGTAGAGCCGGGTTTTTCGGGTCAAAGCTACATCGAAGGTACCGATGCAAAAGTGGCTGAAGTTGTACGTATGTCTAATGCTGCGGGTTGTAGCCCTCTTATTCAGGTAGATGGCGGAATAGGAAAGACTACTGCTCCTTTAGTGTGCGCTGAAGGAGCCGACTTGCTGGTGTGCGGCAATGCTGTGTTTGCGCAGCCCGATCCGGCGGCTTCCTTAAAAGCAATACAGAAAGTTGGCGAAGCGGCTCGCTTGGAGGCGCTCAATTTATGAGCGATACAGCAGATTTCATTTACCTAGATTATGCTGCTACATCTCCGCTTTGCGAAGAAGCGCTATCTGCTATGCAGCCATATTTGCGCTCGGGTATGGGCGGCATGCCTCTTAACGCAAATGCCAATACGCTATACACAGCAGGACGTGTGGCATATCGTGCGCTAGAAGATGCTCGCAGACAAATTGCTAAAGACTTAGGAGCAAGACCAGATGAGATTATTTTCACATCTGGAGCCACCGAGGCCGATAATGCTGCGCTAATAGGAATTGCTCATGCTGAAGCTGAACGCCGCAATCATGCGCAAGCAGGTGTTTTTTCGGGGCATATCATTGTTTCTGCTATTGAACACGATGCCGTACTACAGGCAGCTGACAAGCTGTCTAAGCTAGGTTTTCAAGTTGAATATTTGAAGCCAACACGCAATGGCTTTATAGATGTGCATGCCCTACAGCGCACAATTCGTGAAAATACCATTCTCGTTTCTGTTCAGGTGGCTAATTCGGAAGTTGGTGCTATTCAGCCCGTGCGTGAACTGGCTGCTATTGCGCATTCCGTAGGCGCGTTTTTTCATACCGATGCTACGCAGGCGCTAGGCAAGCAAATGATAAATCTCCACGAGTGGGGTGTGGATGCAGCTTCTTTTTCGGCGCATAAAATAGGGGCAATGAAGGGTGTGGGTGCTCTGTATTTAAAGGCGCGAACACCATTTGCACCTCAGGCGCTTGGGGGAGGTCAGGAAAACAAGCGGCGCAGCGGTACGCAAAATGTTTGCGGTGCCACAGCTTTTGCCGCTGCGTGCAAAGCTGCTATTAGTATGCAGGCTGCAGAGTCGGTGCGTCTTATGCATCTGCGCGATAAGGTTTATAGTGCTATAGCGTCTATGGATACAGTTATTCCTACGGTTCAAATAAAGCCGGCTTCTTTAGACTATTTACCAAATATCGTTAATATGATAATACCCGGCATAGAAAGTGAAACTCTTGTTCTGCGCTTCGATTCGCTTGGCATAGCAGTTTCTGGCGGTAGTGCCTGCTCTTCGCAGTCGCTAGAGCCAAGCCATGTTCTACGCGCTATGGGAATATCTAGCGACGATGCCCGTTGTGCGCTACGTGTATCTATGGGGCGCACTACTACTGAAAACGATGTGGAGGCGTTTTTGCAAGCTCTTCCAAAAGTTATACATTGGATGCGATCTTAGGTGGTTTTGCTATGCAACTTGTAAATACTCATTGTCATTCAAAATACTGCGGGCATGGAGCGGGGGAAATTAGCGAATATGTTGAGGCGGCAAAACGCTCTGGTCTTACTACGTTAGCTTTCACTGACCACTATCCATTAACTCCAGCATTTGATCCGAAAGAATATTTATCGGTTCTGCCGCAGGATATGCCACTTTATGAGCAAGCCGTATTAGATGCGCGCAGGGAGAATCCAGATTTGGACATATTGCTTGGCGTGGAACTAGATTATTTGGGTGCCGATGAAGACAGAGATATAACAACAGCCGATCTTAGCCGATTCGATATTGTGTTAGGCTCGGTGCATTTTGTAGATCGCTGGGCATTTGACGATCCAGATCAGCGCAGCGTTTGGGAAGAAGAAGGGCAGGCTGATCGAATATGGCAGCGCTACGTCGATTTGTGGTGCGAAGCTGCGGCTGATACATCTTTGCGTTTCGATGTAATGTCGCATCCCGATTTAGCAAAGAAGTTTGCATACTATCCTTCATTTAATTTACAGCCTATGTACGAGCGAATGGCTGAGGCGGCTTGTGCGGGCGATCGTATGGTGGAAGTTAACACTTCAGGTGCTTACTATGCTTGTGCGGAAATTTTTCCAGCTCCTGCGTTGCTGCAACAATTTTGTCGTGCTGGTGTTCCGTGCACCGTAGGCAGCGATGCGCACGATCCTAAGTATGTAGCGCGCGACATAGAGAAAGCTTATAGACTTATGTATGATGCTGGTTACCGTTACGTCACCGTTGTTACACAAGGCGGCGATAGGCGTATTATCCCTATAGAATAACTAATATATCTACGCGCAAGAAGGAGCGATTCAAATGGCAAAAAGTACAACTACTGAGGCTATTCAGAAACGCAAAACACCGCTTCCAGCTAAGCAAGCAAAACGGGTTACTGTAGCTTCGCTTGAAGCAGCGCTTTTGAAAGAATTTCCCGACGTTGATGCTGAATCTTGGGACACTACAGGCATCTATGTAGGGGAAGGCGCTATTCCTGTCACTAAGGTGGCTGTAGCGCTAGATCCTACGGTTCCTGCAATACTTCAAGCTGCATCATGCTCAGCTCAGGTGCTAGTTACGCATCATCCTGCCTATATTGAAGCGCCTGCTACATTTGCACCTGAAGTGTCGTGTGCTATATCACCCGGAGCTGCGGTGTATGCCGCCGCTAGAAACGGGGTGGCGCTTATGTGTTTTCATACCGCCTTAGATGTAAGCAATAAAGCGCAAAAAGCACTACCCGCTATGCTAAATCTCGATTACAAAGGCAAAGTTCTACAGCCTATAGCTACTAGTAAGCGTAAAGGATATGGGCAGATTTGCACTGTTTTGAAGCAAGATGGAAAGGCTGTAACACTTGGTCAGCTGGGTGCTCGTTGCACATCTGTATTTGGGCGTGCGCCGCGCATCTGGGGCGATTTTAATACCGGAGTAGAAACTGTTGTTACAGCTTGTGGTAGTGCTAGCAATATAGTAGAGGCATGCGTTAAAGCCAATGTTCAGTGTCTTATTTGTGGTGAATTGAAGTACCATGATGCTCTTGCTTTGTCGCAGGCAGGTGTTGCCGTTATAGAGCTAGGACACGATTTAAGCGAGCTTCCGTTAGTGGCTGTGTTGGCTGATTCTGTGGCTCATGCTGGTATCAGTCGCGATTCTATCCTTATAGTAGATCAGTCTAGTAACTGGGCTTATCCCGAGGCTATTCGTTTATAGGTAAATTCGTTTCGAAATATCACTTGGAATTGCCGTATAGTTAGCACTAAACCGTTCGATAAGGATTCGTTTATGGAAGCAAAAATAGATGACCTCGATCGCCTGTTAGAAGTTCAGAAGTACGATCTTGAGCTATACAATCTGAAAAAGCAGCTTACAGAATTACCCCAGCCTAAGGTTATTGCAAACGCGCGGACTAAGCGTACTGAATTGCAAAAGAAGGCAGACCAAATTGGCGCTCTGAAAAAAGATGCTACTAAGCGATTGCTTCGCGTGCGCGATGAGGATGAATCGCTTATAAAAAAAGAGCGAGGTGTTCAGGCTGCCATAGATGCTGCAGGTGGAGACTACCGCAACATTGAAGCTCGCTCAAAAGAACTTGCCGGTATAGCAAAGCGCAGAAATACTCTGTCTGAGAACAGGGCAGAAATTGAAGCTGAACTGGCAAAAATATCTGCTTTAGAAGCGCAGGTTTCAAATGCTATTCAAAGCGTAGAGCGTATAGAGGCTCAAACTGTTGAGGAATATAGACGTGAAGGTGGGGCTATTCAGCAAAAAGCAATAGACTTAGAGCGGCAGCGCGATTTGCTTTTTACAAGCATAGATGGTTCTCTAGTGGAGAAATATCGCAAAATTGCCGAGAGGCTCAAGGGTATTGCAATAGGCGAATTGCAAGAGAATCGTTGTGGCGTGTGCCGCTCTGCGATAGAGGGTGGTCGTTTGATTGATTTGCGAAATCAAGCGCCGCTTGGAGTTTGCCCATCGTGTAGTCGCTTGCTTATTATTCGCTAGAACATGCATCTAATGTATCAAAATTGAAAGAGGCTACGTTTAGAAGCTGTGCAGTTCTCACTTCGCCTTTCTGGTTTTGCGGATTGGCATATGGGCAGAAAAGTGTGTAAGGCTCAGTCCATCGCAAAGGGGCAAGAAGTGCTGTTGTGGAACTCTGATCAAACCAGACCGTGTGTTGCCTTCGTCACTTTTTAGGCGAAAAATGGTCAAAACTTCCGACTTTCCACAGTCTACAATGCCAAATTGCGTCAATTACGAATCAAAATAGAATTGAAGAACCCTGTTTGCCCAGTGTTCTCCACAATTCAAGTTAGCTATGTGGCGCTATGACCATGGAAAGCTGGAAGTTTTGACCATTTTTCTAACTTTTTTGAACTAGTATGCGGATGAGTTGAATCGTAATCTAGCGTCAAGGTGTTGAGAGTTTACCCAAAAGCCATCCAACAAACACTTTAAGCCATCTTGCGGTGGTGTCGTTTTTCCTAACACTAGAGCCTCCGCACAAGGTGCATCTCCACCTCTGCCTTCCAGCTTTAGTGAATCCATTTTTCTTCATCTTGCCGCCACAGATTGCACATTTTCTAGTAAACACTGCTCATCCCTGTTCATAACTGACTTTTTCTTAGAAAAAGCTTGCCTGAATAGGGATGTCAAGTGAGAATCCTACACGCTTTTTTGCCTATATGAAAGTCGAGTGGCATCGACTTCAGAGGCATCTATTTGGTATCTGAACGGGGAAAACAGCATGAATTTTTACACACTTTTCTGTCTATATGCCTGCTGATTACTATTTGCAAATAAAAAAGGACCTGCGGGTCCTTTTTTAATGCTGTATTTACGCGGGAGCTATGCGCGCTCTACTTTTCCTGCCTTCATGCAGCTGGTGCAGACATGTGCTTTGCGCACTTTGCCTTTAGCATCACGAATAGTAATTTTTTGTACATTCGGACGGAAAACGCGATTGCTTACCCTATGCGAGTGGCTAATGCTGCGACCTGCAACTGGGTGCTTACCGCAAACTTCGCAAACCTGTGACATGTTCTTCTCCTATAAGCGCATGGCATTTAAGCCGTCTTGTCGATAGCTGTACAACTATAGCACAGCATAACGCCCAACAGTGTAAGATTTTCCGCTATACTTATCTGAAAAGCGACATGCCAGCGCCATATTGTTGCGCATCCTATAGGAAGGAGCCTAATGGCTGAGGTTATTCAAGGGAATCTGCACGTTGCGAACGACGTGTTGGCAGATATAGTTGGAAACGCTGCTATGGAATGCTATGGTGTTGTTGGTATGACGGCACCTAATGCTGTAGACGGCATTGCTAAGATACTTCCAAAATCGCGTTTACGCCGTGGGGTTGTAGTAACACCAGAAGATGATGGCGTGAAAGTAGATCTTTACGTTGTTATTGAATACGGCACCAACATCCAGACGGTTTCTCAAAACCTACGCGATCAGGTAGCTTTTGCATTGAAGGAATATGCTCGCGTGCCCATGAAAGATGTAGAAGTGCACGTACAAGATGTTAAAGTGCGAGGTTAATCCGTCTACTGTAATACAATAAAAAGGAGCTTCATACAGATGCCCACCACATATTCACCGCAGCAGATGCTTTCCGCTATTGCTTTCGCTAGTCGCGTGCTAGAGGAACGCAAAGAAGAAGTTAATAGGCTAAATGTGTTTCCTGTGCCCGATGGAGATACGGGCACAAACATGTCGCTTACCATAAAAAGCGTAGTTGATAATATACAGTCACTTTCCGCCGATGCTAATAATCTTGAAGTATTGAAGGCTATAACAACTGGTGCTCTTATGGGTGCGCGCGGTAATTCTGGCGTTATAACGTCGCAAATATTGCGCGGCTTTTGCGAAGGCACTGTGGGTCACACTAAGCTTTCTACTGAAGTTTTGCACAATGCTTTTGCGAAGGCTGAAGAGGTTGCCTTTCAAGCTGTCCGTAAACCAGTTGAGGGTACTATCCTTACAGTTCTTCGCGATAGTGCCGCAGCTGCTGCAAAGGCACATGAAGACCGCCTTACAATAGATGATGCGCTAGAGGCTATAGTGGCTGAAGCGTATGCATCTGTGCAGCGCACACCCGATTTTCTTCCAGTTTTGAAAGAGAATGGTGTAGTGGATGCCGGTGGGTTTGGGCTTGCAATTCTGTTTGACGCTTTTACGGCATCTTTGCTTGGAAAGGGTGAGCCTGTAGGTATTGCGTTTGGTATTCAGTCAGATGCAGCTCCTAAAGTTGAGATAGAGCAAATTAACGATTGGGAAGATGCCAACTTCCGCTATTGCAACGAATTTTTGGTCGATTCTGATACGCTAGATATCTCTGATGCTTTAGATTTCTTGGCAACTATGGGCGATTGTGAATTGTGCGTAGGCTCTACGCCGAAATTCAAGGTTCATGTGCATTCTAACGAGCCGAATAAAGTTCTTGAGTATTTCTTAAATTGCGGTCAGATATCTGAAGTGCATATTCACAATATGGAATTGCAGTCGGCGGATCGCGCGAAAAAGATTGCTAATGAAGAGGTGACAGAGCGCAAACCTATTGGTGTTGTGGCTGTTGCGAACGGCAGCGGTAATGTAGAAATACTTAAAAGCTTAGGTGTGGATAAAGTGGTGTCCGGCGGACAGACCATGAATCCATCTACAAAAGATTTGCTGGATGCTGCAAATTCAGTAAATGCGAATGCTGTTGTTTTTCTGCCTAACAATTCAAACATAATAATGGCAGCTCATAGTGCCTGCGAGCTGTCCGATAAGTCTTGCGGCGTTGTTCCCACTAAGAGTGTTCCGCAAGCGTTTGGTGCTATGTTTGCGCTAGATTCTGAAGTTGGGCTAGAGGAAAACATAGAAGCTATGAGCGAAGCCGCGGCAGATGTGCTAACCGGTGAGGTAACTACCGCTGTGAAAGATTCAAAAGATGCCGATGGCAACCCCATAAAAACAGGTGATGTTATCGGCATATCCGATGGCTCTATTTGTGCCGTTGGTAGCGATGTAGCAAATGTCATAATGGATCTTTTGGCAAAAATGAATGCCGATGATTACGATACGTGCACATTGCTTGCGGGCGATGCTATGACCGATAACGAATTACACAGCATAGCTAAGCGCATAGAAGATGCTTACTGCGAATTAGAAGTAGATGCTCAGCGCGGCGATCAACCGCTTTACCCGATGGTTCTTTCGCTTGAGTAACACCTCTGCAAGACCGTCCGATATCCGTCTTAGAGCAACGCTTGCTTTCGATGAGTCGATAACTTCGGTAGCGGGGGTTAGTTCTAAACGTGCTTGTGAATTACAGCGTATGGGTATGCGGCGCGTGCGCGATTTGTTGCAGAATTTTCCACGGCGCTACATAGATATGAGCTGTGTCTGTAAAGTGGCTGAAGCACCTATTGGGCGCATGGCTACCATTGCGGGTGTTGTGCATGAAGTAAAGCTAAAAAAGCCGAAGCCTCGGTTGAAGTTAGTTGAAATTTCTGTCATTGATGAAACCGGTGTAATAATCGTTACTGCATTCAATCAGCCTTGGTTGAAAGATAAGCTGCATGCAGGAGAGCGTGTGGCTTTATCGGGGAAAGTGGAATTTGATTACGGTTTCAAGCGTATGACAAATCCAATAATTGAGCATGTGCAAGGAGAAGTTAGTGGGCTTATACTTTCTGTTCATCCTACTGGTGGCGGTATAAGTCAAAAACAAATGCGCTCTTTAATACGTTCAGCTTTGCAAATTACCTCAGGTGCGCTAGACCCGCTTCCGCTCGAACTTCGCCAGAAGTATCGTCTTATGTCGCGACAAACGGCGCTTCGCTGTGTACATTTTCCCCATACAATGCAAGAAGCTGCGCAGGCGCGGCGTAGATTAGCGTTTGAAGAGTTGCTGTATGTGCAATTATTAATGATGACTGAAAGCGCGAAGAGGGTAGAGGGGCTAGTGCCGTGTTCGCACACAATTAATGGTAAGCGCGTGTTGCAGCTTTCGGATGCGTTGCCGTTTGAGCTGAGTGCAGGACAGGAGAAGGCAAAGCGCGATTTGCTGCATGTTATGTCGAAGCCTAGCTTGGCAAACCACATGATTTTAGGCGATGTTGGAACAGGCAAAACGGTAGTGGCTGCATTTGGTATGGCTGCCGCGGTAGATTCTGGTGGTCAGGTGCTTATGTTGGCTCCTACCGAGGTTTTGGCAGAGCAGCATGCGCGCACTTTGGGAGATCTGTTTGCATGTGTGGGTATACGTGTAGGTTTGCTAACTGGCTCTACTTCATCAAATGATCGCATGCGTATTTTGAACGACTTATCGTCGGGAAATTTAGATGTGCTTATAGGAACGCATGCACTTATGGAAGATGATGTAGTGCCTGCAAATTGTACATTGGTGGTTATTGATGAGCAGCAGCGCTTTGGTGTAGATCAGCGTGCTAGTTTATTGTCGAAAGGTGCAGCGCCCGATGCTCTTTATCTTACAGCTACACCTATTCCGCGTACTATGGCGCTTGCGCTTTTCGGCAATATGACTTTATCTTATATAAAAGATAGACCAAAAACAGGTTCAGGTAGGCAGACTTACGTGCTTTCTCGAAGCGACAGGGGTAAAGCATACGATGCGGCTAAAGAGGCGCTAGCACAAGGTCAGCAGGTGTATGTGGTGTGTCCACTGGTCGGATTGAACGCACAAGAGCGCAACGAGGCGGCGCAGCGGCATTCCTACGATGAAGACGATTGCGATTTTTACCCACAAGTTACTATCGAAGGCGCACACGGTGATCCAGATGCGTCTCTTACAGCGGCTGTTGAGGAAGCATCTTTTCTTAGCAGAAACGTATTTCCTGATTACCGTGTAGAGTTAATGTATGGTGGTATGCCCTCAGATGAAAAGCGTGCAGTTATGCAGCGCTTTGCGAATGGCGAGGTCAATGTTTTAGTTACCACTACGGTAGTAGAGGTGGGTATAGATGTTCCCAATGCAACGGTTATGATAATTGAGGATGCCGATAGATTCGGGTTGTCGCAGCTTCATCAATTGCGTGGGCGTGTTGGTCGTGGCGATAAGCCCGGTCAGGTGTTTTTGGTTTCCGCCTCTAAGAAGGAAGGGGCAATTGCGCGTTTATCGGCTTTGCAGCGCACCGATGATGGTTTTGAACTTGCTGAAGAAGATTTAGCTATGCGCCGCGAAGGTGATATTTTAGGCAACAGACAATCTGGTGCATCTGCGCTTAAACTTGTGAATGTAATACGCGATGCGGCTATGATAGAAGAAGCGCATAATAGTGCTGCGGCTATTTTGCAAGCTGATCCGTATTTGCAGGATAGCGAAAATGCGGCTCTAGCGCGCGAAATGCGATCTATTTTCACTGGAGAACAATACGAATACGCAGTAATAGGTGGCTAGTTTATCTCAGAGAAGGTGCAAAATGGGTGATATACGTATCATAGCGGGAATCCATGGCTCTCGCCGTATAAAGGCACCCGATTCGGTTGCTCGTCCAACAACCGATCGTGTTCGCGAATCGCTTTTTAGCAGCATTGTCAGTTTACGCGATGGTTTAGATGGGGTGCGTGTGCTAGATGCTTATGCAGGGTCGGGCGCGCTAGGTTTAGAGGCAATGTCGCGCGGCGCGGCTTTTGCCTGTTTTGTGGAGCAAGACTTTAAAGCCATAAAAATAGTACAGGGAAACGCCGAATCGTTGGGATATGGCGCTTCTGATGTATGTACTGTACAAGCAAATTCTCTAAACGCTGCCAATTTAGAGTCGAAATTATCAGGACTCGGTTTATTTGATGTGGTGTTTCTAGATCCGCCATATGCCTACAATGCACACGATGTGTTAGAGCCTATAGTTACTCTTGTTAATCGGGGTATTATTGCTAAGGATGCTCTGATAACTTACGAACACGATGCATCTGTGAATTTAGAAACCGTTTTGCAGATGCTAAACATTCCGCTAGTTTCTATAAAGCGAAAAAAGTTTGGAAAAATAGCAGTAGATATCTTGGAATACGTATAAATGAACAGCAGAAATGCCTTCATCAAAGTTAAACCGTGTTTTTTCGATACAATATATTGCGTAATACGATAATATGGACAACTATCTGTATTGTACTTGTGCACAATGTAAATGCAACCTAGTGGAAGGGAACGCGAAGAGGGTTGTCTTTGACATTCGCTAAAAAAAGCATGTGCATTCTAATCGCAGTTGCCTTTGCGTTTTCTGCGAGTGTCGCTCCTGCTCCGATAGCATTTGCCGACGAGGATCCTAATGCTGTGCTTGATGCAGCACAGGCTAAACTCGATGAAATATCTAATGAATACAATGAATTAAGTTCTGAAGTTAATGCTTTGCAGTCGCAAATTGACGAATTAGCCGATCAGGTGCTTGCTGCTCAACAGGAAATGATTGAGGGTCGCAAAGCGCTAGGCACAACAGTGCTTTACGAATATCGCGGTGGCTCTGTATCTGCTTTGTTAAACGTATTAATGGGCTCATCCGACATTTCAGAGCTTACGCGCAATATGAATTATATTAGCCAGATTATGGATCATCAGGCTGAAGAAATAGAGGTTCAAAAAGACCTGAAAGAGCGTTTCACAAAAATTTCCAACGAACTTACCGTGCAAAAAGACGAACAAAATTTGAAACTAGAAGAGTTGGCTACAAAACGCGAAGAAGCTACTAAGGTGGTTGAGGAAGCTAGCGCGCGCGTGGAAGAGAACAATGCGCGCATTGAACAAATGCGCAAACAGGCAGATCAGTTTATATGGGGTGGCGTGCAGGAAGACAATAAGGCACCACAAGCAGATGTGCCCGAGCAAAACACTCTTTCAAATGAAGAAAAAACCGAAACCCAACCGAACAACAACAATAATAATAATAATGCTAATACACAGACTGCTCCTAGCGATGTTGCAAATTACCGCACCGTTGTATCGTCTGCATATGGCGGGTGGTCTGATAAAAATACGCCAAACCCCGGCACTACAGCTAATGGTTCTATTTGCGACGATAATTCTATGGGTATAGCTATTCCTATGTCTTGGAGCAATCGCGGGAAGTATTATGGTCGTACTGCCGAGATAGTATGGAACGGGCGCGTTGTGTATGCCACAGTGAACGATTGCGGCAATATGGATAAATATGGTTGCGAGATAGATCTGCAACCCGGAGTATGGAAAGCGCTTGATCCTAACTGCACAACATGTGCTCAGTGGGGGCACAGAAAAGTTAAGTATCGTATTCTTTAGCGGATAAATTCTGCTACAGGCGCACACTTGCGTTATAGTTATCCAAACAGGAATCCATAAACATTTCGGACCTGCGCGTCTTTGCGCCATTGGGTTCGTTTGTCATATATTGCGGAAGGCTGGGTTGTTACATGGCGTTAAAAGATGAACTGCGCAAACTTGAACAGGACACTCTTTCCAGTGTTGAAAATGCATCAACCTTACAAGATTTAGAAACTGTGCGCGTTGCGGTGCTGGGCAAATCGGGTTCTTTGACCGGTTATCTTCGCAACATGGGTAATGTTGCTAAAGAGGAAAGAGCCGAGGTTGGTAAAGCGGTTAATGCTGCGCGTCAGGCTGTTGAAGAGGCAATAGATGCGCGTAGGGCTGTTTTAGAAGCCGCAGAGATGGATGCACGTATAGAAGCGGGTGCTGTTGATATAACGCTTCCCGGACGCTCTCAGCAAATAGGTTCGCGCCATCTTATAAATCGCATTATCGATGAGGTGTCAGACATATTCTTAGGTCTTGGATATACCGTAGGTGTTGGACCAGAAGTAGAAACCGATTATTACAACTTTACCGCGCTGAACGCTCCGGCCGATCATCCAAGTCGCAGTATGCAAGACACGTTTTACGTGCGCGATATGTCTGGAGATTCGGCGGCAGTACGCGGAGAAAGCGATGTGTTGTTGCGCACGCAAACTTCTGGAGCGCAGGTGCATGCAATGGAAGATAAGCCCCTTCCTATATATATGATTGCGCCCGGTAAGGTATATCGTCGAGATGTAGCTGACCCTAGTCATTTACCTCAATTCCACCAGATAGAAGGTTTGGTGGTCGATAAAGGTATTACTTTCGGCGACTTAAAAGGTACGCTTGACCACATGTGCAAACAAATATTTGGTAGCAATCGTAAAACACGCTTTCGGGCGCATTATTTTCCGTTTACCGAGCCATCTGCCGAGGTGGATGTAAGCTGTGGTGTATGCGGAGGCGAAGGGTGCCGCATGTGCAAGGGCACCGGTTGGCTTGAAATATTGGGATGCGGCATGGTAGATCCCAATGTATTACAAATGAGCGGTATAGATCCTGAAATATATTCGGGCTTTGCGTTTGGCGTAGGGGTTGAGCGCATTGCCTGCTTGAAATACAACGTACCTGATTTGCGCATGCTGCTAGAAGGCGATATGCGTTTCCTGCGTCAGTTTTAGGGGTTAAATATGCTTGTATCATTAAAATGGCTTAGCGAATACGTTAACGTACCACAAGATTTGCAAGCTTTTTGCGATAGGCTCGATCTTACGGGTACGGGCGTTGAGGGTGTTGAACATGTAGGCGATGCTTTTGCAAATATCGTTACTGCGCGTATTGTTAGCAAGCAAAAGCACCCCGATTCAGACCATATGTGGGTATGTCTTGTAGATGTAGGTCAAAATAACACAGACGATTCTGGCAATCCGCAACCGCTGCAAATTGTGTGTGGGGCTCAAAATTTCAACGAGGGCGATCACATTGTATGCGCGTTGGTAGGCGCTGAGCTTCCCGGTGACATCAAGATAAAAAAGAGCAAACTTCGCGGTGTTGTTTCTATGGGAATGAATTGCTCCGAGCGCGAACTTGGTCTTGGCAATAATCATGATGGAATAATGATTCTTCCTCAAGATGCCCCTGTAGGTGTTCCCTTCGCAGAATATATGGGTAAAAGCGATACTGTCTTAGACCTTGAGATAACGCCAAATCGTCCGGATTGTCTGTCTATATGCGGTATGGCGCGCGAGGTTGGCGCAATGTATTCTACTGATTGGAAAAATCCGCTGCCGGATGCGGCATCAAAGATTGTTATAGAAGGCGAAGCACCTGCAAATGCTGTAACTGTATCTATTGAAGATGCAAAGCGTTGCCCTCGTTATACTGCACGCTTGATAAAGGGTGTCAAAATAGGTCCGTCACCCGATTGGATGGTTGAGCGTCTGGCTGCCATAGGGCAGCGCTCTATCAACAATATAGTGGACGTAACGAACTATATCTTGTTTTTGTATGGTCAGCCGCTACACGCATTCGACTGTGCCAAGTTAGCTGATGTAAACGGAGACGTAAATGTGGTTGTGCGCGCAGCTAAGGAAGGCGAAAAATTAACGACGCTTGATGGGCAGGAGCGCACGCTTACAAGCGATATGACTGTAATAGCAACACCTAGCGCCGGTGCCGTTGCTTTGGCGGGTGTAATGGGTGGTCTTAGTAGTGAAGTTACCGACGATACGGTGGATATATTCCTAGAAGCAGCTACATTTGAGGCTGGGCGTACAAGCCGTACAAGTCGCAATCTAGGGCTAATATCTGAAAGCTCGATGCGCTATGAGCGCGGCGTAGACGATCACGAAATGATTGAGCGCTCTGCCGCCGCCGCTGCACTAATGGTTGAAGTTGCAGGCGGTAGTGTTGTGCCGCTAGGTAAAGACGGATGCGGATATATTGATGAATGGCCGCAGGTCAGTCAGCCAAAGAATTTGAAATTCCGCATGCAGCGCTTCAAAGAGTTTGTTGGTGCCGATATTTCGCAAGACTTTGCTGTAGACGCTCTTCGTCGTTTAGGCTGTGCTGTGGAAAATTCAACCGATGATGTTTTGGATGTGGTTTCACCTACTTTCCGCCCCGATCTCGAACGCGAGATCGATCTTTACGAAGAGGTTTTGCGTCTTTGGGGAATGGATCGAGTGACTCCTACTTTGCCTGCTAGTGCTAAGCGTGTTGGTATGCGTACCAAATCTCAGGAGATAAGTGCAAAAGTGAATGAAGTGCTGCGCGCTAGCGGCATGAATGAAACTATGACGTATTCGTTTGCTGAACCTGGCGATATGGCGCGTCTGCGTTTACCTGAAGATGCGCTTGGCATGGCAGTTCAGCTGCTTAATCCACTGAATTCCGATCAGTCGATAATGCGCCAGACTATTTTGCCGGGTCTGATGCGCTCTCTATCGTATAACTTAAGCCGAGGCGTTCATAATGTGCAGTTATATGAAATTGGTACTGTTTTTTCTACGTCTGAAGGACGCAAAAAGCCAAAGGAACGCACAAAAGTAGTAGGCGTTATGGCGGGTGCCATGGGAAATAAATCATGGAATATGGAATACGCTTCTTTCAATTTCTTTGATGGAAAAGGCGTGCTTGAAAGTATTGCGTATGAATTAGCATTGCCAAAAGTGCGTTTCCGTGCGCTTGATTGCGAAAGTGCGCCGTATTTGCAGCCCGGGCGTGCTGCCGAGATGCTATCGGGGGGCAATGTTGTCGGGTGGGTTGGAGAAATTCATCCTCTTGTCTGCAAAGAATTTGATATAGATACTGTTGTGGTTGCATTTGAACTAGACATGAATGCGCTGGAAAAATCTACACAATCGGCGCGTCCATATGTGGATGTGCCAGCATTTCCGCCTATTGAGGTAGACCAGAATTTTGTAGTAGGCGAAGATGTTACACACGAGAAACTTGTACAGGTTATGAATTCTGCTGGCGGTAAGCTGCTAGAAGATGTGCGCCTGTTTGATGTGTATCGCGATGATGAGCGTGTTGGTGTTGGGAAGAAATCGATGGCTTATACGCTTACGTATCGCGCCGCCGATCGAACGCTAACAAGTGAAGAAGTAGAGCGCGCACACGAGCGTCTAGTGAATAAGGTTGTCGGCGCAACTGGCGGTGAAGTAAGAGGATAGCGCACATCTTTCTATATAGATATTGTTAGCCCGTCCATTGCTGGCTCTACGCGACCATCGTATTGTTTTAGATATTCGATTAGTTGCGCATAGGTTATTGGCTCGTCGTAGTGCATGCACATATGGGTTAGATATATCTTTTTTGCGTCAAGACTGAAGCCCTCAGCTATGCATTCTTGTATGGAGTGGTGATCGTTCGGGTTCCAATTTCGTTTCCAAAACGTGGCATCCATAGCCAATATATCTACGCCGTGAATACGCTCAGCGGTTTCAGGCGGAAGAGGTCCTGTGTCCGATGCGTAAAACAGGCGGGTATTGTTTGTTTCTATAAGGTATCCGTATGTGCCCGGGGCATGCGTTACCGGAAGCGCTGTATATTTCACGCCATCGAATATGTGCGAATCAAACGGTTCTAAAGAGTGAAAATCTAAGCAATAATCCATGTAGTGGAATTCGCCAACTATGCCTTGTAGTGCTTCAGGTGATGCATAAATTGGCAATTTTTCGCCTGCACGTTTCAGCTGTACGAGATATTCATATTCACCAAGTCCGCCTATATGGTCGAAATGGCAATGAGTAAATAAGATTTCGTCAACTTGCTTTATGCCTTCTCGCAGAAGTTGGTGGCGGGCATCGGGTGGAGTGTCGATGGCTAGGCTGGATTGCACACCGTTGTTGCTTATTTTGCGCACCATAGCCCCGCAGTCTCCGCGCGCAAGCTTTGGATTGTTTCTTGCTTCTTCGCATGCCGGACAATCACAGAAAAAAGACGGTACTCCGCATCCTGCAGCGGTTCCCATAAATGTAAAAGTGTAATCTGTCATAAAAGACCCTCCTTTTATGCCCGATTATAGCCGCATATAGGAAAAGAATTGGTGCTAATCTAGTACATAGGTCACTGTGGTCGCTATAATAATCGAAGCATGCACACAACACGTGCGTTTGTTGTCGTGCCATAAGAAACGAGGAGAAGAGGAAGGTAGATGGCCGAGAATCCAAGCATTTTCGACGAAGACGTGCAATGCATAAAGTCGCTTTGCTATTTCTGCCATGCGAACTGCGGCGTGCTCGCTTACGTCAAAGATGGCGATGTAATTAAGATCGAGGGTGATCCTAATTACTCAAGCCAAGGCGGTCTGTGCTGCCGCGGAACAAGTGCTCTGCTTCATGTAAACCATCCTGCCCGTATAAACCATGCATTAAAGCGTGTGGGCGAGAAAGGTGAGGGGAAATGGGAGCAGATACCCTACGATCAGGCGATTCAAGAGGTTGCCGATAAGCTAAATCAGATCAAAGCTGAATCTGGAGCCGAAGCTGTGGCATCTGCGGGTGGCACCACGCGTACCGACGACTGGGCGCGTAGGCGCTTCCTTAACCAGTTCGGTACACCTAATGGCTTCCATAACGCGCTGCTGTGCTGGATTCCAACCTTCATGGCTGAAACTTGCGTTGCTGGTTGGTCGCCGTTTGAGACTGATTTGGGTGCTGCGCGTTCTCTCATTTTATGGGGCATGAATCCGGCTGCTTCCACTTTGGGCGGCATGCACGGATATACAGATCTGAAGCTAAACGGCATGAAGATGATCGTGGTTGATCCGCGTTATTCTGAGACTGCATCTAAAGCCGATTTGTGGCTGCCGCTGCGTCCCGGTTCTGACGCTGCACTTGCTTTAGCTATGCTACATACCATCATTTTTGAGGGAATGTATGACATCAACTTTGTTACCGAATGGTGCGAAGGTTTTGACGAGCTGCAAGATCACATGATCGATTACTCGCCTGAATGGGCTGAGCCTATCACATGGCTGCCGGCGGAGAAAATCCGTGAAGCTGCGCGCATGTATGCAATGAATCGTCCGGGCTGCATTCAATGGGGTTGCACGTGGGATCAAAACGGTTCCACTTCCACTACTGCAAGCCATGCTCTTGCGCTTATCCGCGCAATTTGCGGTAACTTAGATATTCCCGGCGGCGACGGTATGCCCGGTCCTGCGCTTAATTTCCTAACTGACGAAGAGCTAGAGCTTAATGAACTGCTTCCCGAGGAAGTGAAGAGCAAGCAGATTGGTTCTGACAAGTTTAAGCTGACTAGCTGGCCCGGATATCAGATGATATCTGACAATGCGGTGCGTAAATGGGGCAAGACGCTTCCAACCGAGTGGTTCTGCGAGGCTCATGGTCCAAGCATCTTTAAGGCGATACTTACGGGCGATCCGTATCAGGTGCGCGCTCTAATTTGTAACGCTACAAACCCCATTAACTCTTACGGCGATGCGAAGATGACGCTGGCTGCTTTGAAGAAAGTAGAGTTTTTGGTAGTTGTTGATTATTGGATGACTCCTACTGCTCTGCAAGCCGACTATATATTTCCGGCTGCTGGTGCGCTTGAGCGTCCTACTATCATTACACACTATGGTGCAACCGACTCTTTGATGGGTGGTCGTCGTGCCATACAGCCTAAGTATGATCGCCATACCGATATGGTGTTCTGGCGCAAACTTGGTCTTGCCTGCGGTCAAGATCCAGCAAATTGGCCATGGGAGACTGAAGAAGAAGCGTATTGGGCTGTTATCGAGCCTATGGGACTTCCAATCAATAATTACAACGAGTTTGTTGACAATGTACGTATGTACTTCCCGCCGCTGCATCAGACAAAGTACGTTCAAAATGGTGGTTTCTGGACTCCTTCTGGCAAGGTAGAGTGCAACTCTTCTATCCTGCGCGAACTAGGATATTCCGGTATGCCAATTTACACAGGTATGGCTGAAAGCGAACTGACAACACCTGAAGTTGCTGAAGAATATCCTATTGTTCTAACCACCGGTGGTGGTTTTATGCCATATCACCATTCCGAGCACTTCCAGATGCAGGGGATTCGTTATCTCTATCCCGATCCGTATTTCTGCATCAACCCCGACCTTGCAGATAAGCTAGATATCAAGCAGGGCGATTGGTGTTGGATCGAAACACGCCGCGGTCGTATTAAGATGCGTGCTGGTGTAGAGCCTATTGTTGACCCGCGTGTCGTTATGTGCCCGCGTGGTTGGTGGTTCCCCGAGCGCGATGGTGCGGCTGATCCCGACAATCCGTTTGGTTGCCTAGAGTCGAACGTAAACACTTTAACGTCTGTTGACGATTGGGATTGCGATCCTATGGGCGGTTCTTGGAACAACCGTGGTTTGATGTGCAAGGTGTACAAGTGCGGCGATCTGGATAATGTATTCCGTTCAGAAGACGCACAGTTCTCCATTCCGGGCTCGGCTAAAGAACCCGGCATTCATATGACTTATTCGGAGATGAAGACTTGCCGTGAGCCTATTCCGTTTGAGAAGCCTGCGCCTACTAAAGAAGTGCCCGAGGGCTATGTTTGGACTTGGCAAGATGATCAGCTTTATCAGAAGGGTACCGGTTTCAAACTGGATGAATCTGGTTGGCTAATCGACCCGAAAGATAAGTCTTATGTAGATGCATACACCGGATGGCACTACGATGCTAACCAACAGTGCCTAGTTGATACGTCAACCGGTAAGAAATACACGATGGATCGTCAAGAGATTCAAGAATTGGCTGGAGTGCGTCTGTATCCCGGCACAGCTGAGGCTCCGTTTGAGATTACTAGCCAAGCTCTTATTTGGGATGCCGAAAAGGGCTACGCAACGTTTGCTGGTGCTAAGGGCGAAGGCAAGATTTTTAACCCCGATACTCAGTGGGTTATGGGAATAGAAGACAATGTCTATTATGACCAGCATATGGGTTATGCATACGATCCTAATGAGAACAATCTTGTAGATATGGAAACCGGTGCACGCTACACCATGTCTTATGAGCCAATTAATGCAGGTGTGGCTGAAGCTCATGTTGAGGCTGATGCTGCGGCAGCTGCAATGGCAGACGCGGGCGATTATGCGGATGCGCAAGCTGCGGCTGAGGCATCTGATGAAATAGCTGCGGCGCAGGAGGAGGAATAATGACAAGATACGTCATGGTCATAGATCAGCGGCGCTGCATTGGGTGCCAATCCTGCACCGTTGCTTGCCGCACATGGAACGAGCTTCCGCTCGATATCATCTATAATCCGGTTCTAACTGAAGGCGTTAAAGGCGAATGGCCTAACGTTCATCGTAACTGGATTCCTACGCTGTGCATGCATTGCGAGAAGCCAGCTTGTGTTCCTTGTTGTCCTACTGGAGCTAGCCAGCAAGACGACGACGGCACTGTCTGGATTGATTACGACAAATGCATGGCTTGTCTTGCATGTGTTAATGCGTGTCCTTACGGCATGCGTGATCAGTCGAAGCTGCAACCTGCATTGCATCGCTTTGTGCGCAAGTGCACTTTCTGCCGCGATCGTCGCCAGAATGAACCCGGTCGCGATCCGTATTGTGTACAGACTTGCCATCAGAAGGCTCGTATCTTTGGTGACTTGGATGATCCCGAATCAGAAGTATCGAAACTTATCGGCTCTGTAGAGACATTCCGTCTTCTTGAAGATATGGGTACTGGTCCGCAAATTTACTACATTCCTGACCTTGGAGGTACGGCAAAATGAGACATCACTTTTGGAAATGGCCGATACCCGTTTATCTGTTCCTCGGAGGCTTGGGCGGCGGCATCTTCTGCCTCTCAGCTGTTCTATCTCTCATCTTGTTCCCGGGAATTGAGGCGGTTCCTACGGCTTTGGCATGGCCGTGCTTCATCGGTATCTGCTGCCTTGGCTTTGGCTGCTTGATGTTGGTAGCCGACCTTGGGCAACCAATGGTTTTTTATCGCGCGTTCGTGAAGAGTACAAGTGTTCTTGCTTGGGGTGCTAGATTGCTGACTGTATGCATGATTTTTGGTCTGCTTTGGTTTGTAAGCTATGTGCCTTGGGATTGGTTTAGACCAGTCGCTGACCTGTTCGTCTTCTTCCGCGGATTGAACCTTGCTATTGCTGGTATCGCAGGCACTTGTATCATGCTATACACTGGCATTTTCCTGTCTACCTTGAAATCTCATGCATTTTGGGCTACTCCGGCATTGCCAGTGTTGTTCACCATCTCTGCTCTTTCTACCGCATGCGCAGCCATAGCACTGTCTATTGGATGGTGGCCCGCAACCACTTCTATATTTACAGAGTCTGGAGTAATGAACATTCTTGCATCTCAAGAGTGCAAGCACATTCTGCATACTGTAGATGTTGTTTTGGTTGTTTGTGAAATAGTGGTATTACTTGTTATGGTGCTTTCTTTCTTGGGTGCTGGCAACAAGACTGCAAATAAGGTTGCTCACAAGTGGGTACACGGTTCTTATGCGCTTGCTTTCTGGGGCGGCATGATAGCGGTTGGCTTGGTTTTGCCTGAGCTAATGTACATATTCCTTGATGGCACCATTGCATCAAGTGTTATTGCTCCTGTGTTTGTGCTTTTTGGCGGCTGCCTGCTTCGCTTTATGGTGGTCAACAGCGACGAGCGTGCACCGCTTCCGGGTGAGAATGAATACTTCAACAAGGTTGCTAAGCGCGATGCTGAGTTTGTTACAAAATGGACTTACGGAGAAAATATCTACTAAGATAAACATTTCGTATGTTGCAGCCTTAATAGGTTGAGTTGTAACGAGGAGGGGACCAAAAGGTCCTTTCCTCGTTTATGGGGGGCTTCTGTGGTAGATTTTGAATTCATTGATGCATTGACCGGCGATAAAGTTGGTCTTATTTACACGCAAGGGCAAGCTGCTCTCGCAAAAGTAGATGGCAATGTGCCAAATTGTAAATCTATATTTTTCCCCGGTTGTTCGCTTTTGAATTATGCTATGCCGTTAGTTCCGGCAATTTATAACACCTTGCTAGATGCTGGGGAAGTTGATGGATTATCGGTTTTGTGCTGCGGCAAAATACTAAGTTATGAACCTAATGGCGATGTGTTGCGTGCAAGTTTTGAGGATGAACTGCGCAATGTTGTTGCCGCAACAAGCATAAAGCGGTTTGTTTGTGCTTGTCCAAATTGCGTGAAGGCACTTCGCGATGCATTTTCTAAAGATATTCGCACGAAAGATATCGCAATAGATGTTTTACCGCAGACACTTGCTGATATCGGCTATAAGCTAAATCCCAAAACATGTGCTCGACTGATTAAAGGGGATGAAAATGCGGAGGTGCTATTCTGTCCGCACGATTCTTGCCCAGATAGAGAGTCCGGTGATTTTGCACGTGGATTGCGGGCTCTTATACCAGATGGTATGTGGACCGATCCTAAACATGCTTGGAGACGATCTGTTTGTTGTGGGTCATTGCCGCGCGCTGCAGGAAAATTTAAGCAGGCTGATAAGTGTGCCGACATTAATGGTCGCGAAGCGCTAGAAGTAGGCTCTGACGCAATTATTACGGCATGTATGAGCTGTAATTTCCAACTAAATATGGCACAGCCTTATATTCAATGTGTTCACTATTTGGAAATGCTATATGATTGGCGCATAAATTGGTCGCAAGTAGGCGACATGATGAAACTACGCTTTTTGTTTAATGATACATTAGGAGTCATAGATAGCTCTAATACTCAGCGCTTGTTTGAGGGCATGAGTTCGTCTGTTCTCGATAATGTTGAGGACGATTGTGATGAGTGTAGAATCGATTAGATAGAGCGGCGAATGTCTGAGAATATACTGAAGACAAATTGTCATTTCTGTGGATACCTTTGCGGATTGTTGGCAACTGTTAAGGACGGTCGAGTAATTAATCTTGAGCCCGATCCAAGTCGCTATCCTTATGACGAACGCATTTTGGCTGGTTGTCATCGCTGGAAAAAGAATCTGGACATTTTAGATGGTGCTGATCGGGTGAATTATCCCTTGAAGCGAACAGGGGAGCGAGGATCTGGTCAGTGGATGCGCGTATCTTGGGATGAAGCGCTAGATGATATCGCAAATCGTCTTAGTGCTTTGAAGCAAGAATATGGTGCAGGCGTTTTAGCTTCTATGATAGGAGGACCGCATACATCGTTTTGGCCACTGCATAGATTCATGACTTTGTTTGGTTCGCCGAACAATATGGGGATAGGGCAAATTTGTTGGAATCCTCGTATCTGGATGGATGTAATAACATTTGGATGGACGGTGGAAGCTGACATACGCCCAGAAACCGGGTGTGTGTTTATTTGGGGAACGAATCCTGCCGAATCTGACAATTCAGTATTTTGGCGCACCCTTTTAAAAGTTGGGAAATCGGCGGACACGAAGCTGGTGGTAATCGATCCTCGTTTTACACGTACTGCGAAAGCTGCTGACTTATGGTTGTCGCCTAAACCGGGAACCGACTGCACACTGGCTCTATCGATGCTGAACGTGATAATAGAGCACGAACTATACGATAAGCAGTTTGTTGATGAATGGTGTCATGGTTTCGATGAGCTGGTTGAGCATGTTAAGCCTTATACGCCAGAATACGCTGAAAATATCTGCGGCATCGCGGCTGAAGATATATGCAAGGCGGCATCTTGGTTCGCAAGCCTTGCTCCTAGCGCTTTAATATCTGGCAGAGGTATAGATCAGGTGGGTCAATCTGTAGCGCCAACACACAGAGCAATTTGTTGTTTACGGGCTATAACTGGCAATATAGATGTTCCGGGTTCTTGCGTTATAGCCGAGGGGAGCGATTTTGTAAGCGAAGCCGATCTTGAGCTAACGCTTCAACACATGGATGAGTTATCCAAGTTGTGCCTGAATACAAAGTATACGCCTCTGCAATGTTATGAGGGCTATAAGCAGGTGGAAGCGCTGACTGAGAAAGCAGGACGAAAGCTGCCGGTTCGATATCTTACATCAGCCCATCCCGATTTGGTTTTGCGCGCTATGGAAACATCTGAGCCGTATGCGGTTCGTGCTTTGATAGTAGAGGCTACAAATCCACTACTCACATATGCTGATACGCATCGTGTATACAATGCCCTTATGGGACTCGACTTAATTGTGGTGCTCGATTATTACATGACTCCTACCGCTCAAATTGCTGACTACGTGCTTCCTTCAGCTGCTGCTATTGAGCGTCCTACATTTCAGGCACATGGAGGAGTGGGAAATATTGCTTATGGTGGGGCGGCAGCTGTAAAGCCTTACTATGAAAGAAAAACTGACTACGACATATTCCGTGCCTTGGGTATTAGATTAGGTCAAAAGGAAAATTGGCGTAGCGCTACATTTGAGCAAGCGTGCAGTCAAACTTTGGCTCCTGCTGGAATGTCGTGGGAAGAATACTGCGAACAGGGGTTGTATTTTAGACCACCGGGTTATATGAAGCATTTAATGACCGATGATGAAATGCGTCCATTTGGTTTTGCTACTACTACTGGCAAAATAGAGCTTGCAAGCGAACTATTACCAAAATTGGGTGGACAGAGATTGCCTGAGCCCGGGCATGCCAGACAACTTTGTTCATCGGAGTTCATTGCTGAAAAGGAATGCGATAGCTGGTTGCATCTATATCTAATTACGGGTGGCAGAAAACAACCCTATAACGCTTCTATGTATATGAATATTCCATCTTTTAGAAAGATGCGTCCTTATCCTGAAGTAGAAATGAATGAAGTTACGGCGAATAGGCTTGGGGTTAAACTTGGTGATAGTGTAATATTGGCAACTGACAATGGGCAAGCCGCTTTCAAAGTAGTAATTACTTCTATGGCAGACGATTTAATTCATGCCGATTACGGTTGGTGGCACCCCGAATGGGGAGATGATGGTCGATTGGGTGGAATGTGGGAGAGCAATATAAACTGCTTGACATCGTGTTCGCTTGATCAATCGGAGGCTCTTATTGGTACATGGTCGTACAATGCGCTGGATTGTATGGCAAAGAAAGTAGATAAAGTACTTAGCTGGGATGAGCCAAGTACCGATATGTAAGGAGATAACGTGGCGGATAGAAAGCAGGCGCTTCTGGTTTTTAGCAAACCTCCAATTCCCGGAATGGTTAAAACTCGCATGACTAAAAAAAACGGCGGATTTTTAACCGATGAACAAGCTGCGCAATTTTTCAAATTATGCTTATACGATGTGTGCGAAGCAAGCATGCAGGCTTTGATGGAACTGCAAGCTGAAAATGATGCGCTAGTTGAATCTGATCCAACAGCTGATCGTATAACCTACGATTTCTTTATATCTACAACACCTGAATCTAACTTACCTATAATGCGTGATACGTTTGATGCTATAGGTCCTTGGCCGATGGAGATACACTACATAACAGATTCTGGTGCAACGTTCGATGACCATTTTGATGATGCATTTCACCAAATATTTGAAATGGGATATGAGCATATAGTATCTGTTGGTGGCGATATTCCCACTATGCCAAAATCGCACGTTACTCAGGCATTTCAGTGGCTTGATTACTATCATGCACAAGGAACACCCGGTTTTGTGTGCGCGCCGTGTCAAGAGTGCGGCACCTCTCTTGTAGGCTTTTCGAGCGATACTCCGATAAATCATCAAGGAGTTTATTACAACAAAAATGGCGTAGCTGCCTTAGATGCCTATATGGCGAAAACGGCAAAAATGAACATCCCTGTTTCTTATTTTTCGCCAATTGCCGACATTGATGAAAAGGTAGATTTAGCACACGCCATATCTTGCATGAGAGCAATAGAGCAAGCTGCGCAATATCAACATGAGCTGTTTATTCCAAGTCGCGTGCTTCGCTGGGTTGACTTTATGGGAATTACTGTAAGCACGCCGCCTAATGAAGAGCATGATCCGCGTCAGTATATCGACTCTGAAAATTAGGAATTTACCTAGAAACTTTAACATTACAAATTAGCTATTGAAGTAGGGGAAACTTGAGAAGAGAACTTCACAAAACAGGGGCTCTTTGTCCGACGTGTTTGAAGGAATATCCAGCTGAAGTGTTTGCCGATGATGACGGCGTTGTATGGATGGGTCGCACATGCCCTGAGCATGGTTACTTAGAAACTAGGATGTGGCCCGACGCACAACACTATGAATGGCTGCGAACGCATGCATTTCCAAAAGTTCGTCCTGCAAACCCCGAGCCTATAGTTGATGCGTGTCCGTTTGGGTGCGGTACATGCGCACGTCACCAACGGCGCGGCACGCTGCTTGAAATAGAAGTTACCCGCAACTGTAATTTGCATTGTCCGGTATGTTTCGCCAGTTCGGAAAGTGGGGAATACGATCCTACTTTAGAAGAAATAAGCGCGATGTATGATGCGATAGAAAGCGCGGTCGGTCTGGACGGAGCTGTGCAGTTAACCGGTGGTGAGCCCACTACTCGTAAAGACTTACACGAGATTATATTCATGGGTCGCAGTAAAGGATTTTGGGGTATAGAAGTAAACACAAACGGACTTGTTATAGCGCAGCGATCTGGGTATTTGGAAGACTTAGTGGCTGCCGGTCTTACTGGGGTTTATTTATCATTCGACGGGCTTACGGGTAATGTTTATGAGGCTACATGTGGGCGCGACATACTAGATGTAAAGTTGCGCGCTATTAAGCGATGCCGCGAAGTGGGTATTCAAGTTGTGCTGTCAGTTGCCGTAGTTGCCGGTTTGAACGATGGTCAATTGGGCGACATTCTTCGCTTCGCTATGGAAAACTCTGATGTAGTAGCTGGCATTGCGTTGCAGCCTGCGTTTACATCTGGACGTTTTGATGCGCATCGCGTTATGCCTATGAGTTCGGGTGATGTAATTTTTGCTTTGGCGGAGCAGTCTGATGGACTCTTAGATGTTCACGATATATGGCCGCTAGGTTGTTCTAATCCGCTTTGCGACACAGGCGTATTCTTGGTGAAAAGCGAAGATGCCGAACATGAAAGCGGCTTTTATCCCGCTACGCGCAGAATGACTCAGACCGAGTATGAGCAAGGCTACAGCCCAGATTCGCCGCAAGGATCGGTATTTTTAGACATACTTTATAAAAAGGGTGTTCAAGTAGAAGATGGTATATCAATTATCATAATGAACTATATGGACGCATTTAGTATGGATACGCAGCGTCTTCGTGAATGTTCAATGATGGTGTCGATGCCCGATGGGCGCGCTATTCCGTTCTGTTCGTATCATCTTACCGATACGGCGGGTCGGCGAATATATCCGCCGTGGTGCAAGGAGGATATAAATGGCTGATTATCGTATTAAGCATAATCCTGACGTTTGTGTGAAGTGTGGGCTGTGTGTGGCATTTTGCCCATGCGAGATGTTGGGTATAGGAAGCGACGGGTATCCTACAGTTTTAAATATAGATGAATGCGTCGGATGTATGACTTGTTCGGGGAATTGCCCTAAGCGTGCTTTGTCCGTAGAGGCTACAGGAGATTCTTTATTCGACCCATTCAAGGACGAGCCGCGCGCTAAACCGATATCTTTAGAGACGCAGCAGCTTTACGAACAATGGCAAGATATATCAATGGAAAAACTTGGTTTACGTTGGCAACCTGTTGCGGTTAGTCTTATAGAAAAAGATGAATTACTGCCAGACGTGCCTATGCCTACCGAGAATTTGCGCTTCTGCCAAGCGATGATGGCAGCTAGGAGGGGTGCTAGTATTTTGATGCCACCTTTCCGTCATTCTTGTCCGGATGGCACATCCATTTTTGGGATGACCGGTGTGCCTGAAAAGCTGGCAACAGGCGAGATATATGTGCTTTTTCACAAGCTTGTAAACGCTGAAGCTGCAGCCCAAATGGTAGCCGAGCGACCTACTCTGCCACCGCATAGTCGCCGAGCTACATATGTTGCGCCGCTTGCAAAAACGCTGCGCAAGCCCGAAGTGGTTGTGTTTACGGGTACCCCTGAACAGATGATGTGGCTATGTATGTCTATGAGCTACTACACTGGGCATCGTTTTGATTTTCATGCAAGTGGTTATAACTCTATGTGCGTAGAGGCGGTTTTGTACCCCATGATGGAAGACCAGCCTAACATTACATTTGGTTGTTATGGGTGTCGCGCGGCAAGTGATATAGGTGAAGATATGATGTTTATGGGTGTGCCTACATCTGCTATGCCTACAGTCGTTCGCGGATTAACTGAATTGGCTAAGAAAGCCATTCCGGATTCGCGAAACAAGATATATGTCCCGCCTATTATGTAGTGGTGTCCTATGACTGCACTATTTACTTTACGTCCTGCAGCTGAACCCGATCGTCAAGCGCTTGAACTGATGCTTGGCATGGAAGGTATGGATACATTTGATAGCTTAGAAGGTGTTACGGTTGCAGTTAATGAAACCGATGAAGTGGTAGGCTTCATTCGCATTGCAATAGGGGAAAACGGCAAAGCATATGTAAACCCTGTAGTAGTTTTTCCGACTTGGCGCGGGTATGGCGTAGGAAGTTCTTTAACCGATGCGGCTTTGGCACAATACGGTGAGCTTCGTTTGGTTTCTCGCGGTGCTTCGAAGCCGTTTTACGACAAGATGGGCTTTCAGTGCTGCGATTGGAGTTTAATTGTGCATGGGGTTTCTGAGGACTGCGATAATTGTAGCTGGCGCGAAGAATGCAGACCACAGCCGATGAGGCGTATGTTGTAAAACTGAATTTCTCGATAATAAAAAAGCCCGTATGCGGGCTTTTTTACTCTTCATACATTGGGTGCGAACATTCAGGTGTAGGTGGAAGATCTATTCCCAGTGCGGTAGCTGCTTGAGCACGCAATTCTTGAAGCGTTAACGTATAGCAAGCCAATGCATCTATCCAGCGCCGCAGGCACTTATAGCCTTTATCTGTAAGGGAAAACATGCGTTTTGCTGAACCTTCTGCCGGCATTTCCCATTCCGATGTAACAAGTCCAGATTCTTCCATACGTTTAAGGGCACGATAAATTCCTGTTGCATCTGGCTTCTTGCCGCCAAACATTGGAGAGCCGGCAGCTTTTTGCACAATAATATAGCCATGCATAGGCTTTTGATACTGTGCCATTATTATAAGTATGGTCGGTTGCGACAATCTATTGAGCGACTTACCTAATTCGGCGCATTCTTTAAGATCTTCGTCGGATCTTGGATGACAGTTGCCCCACATAATGGATGCCTCTTCTAAAGTGATTTGGTCAGTAACATATAAATTAAATCATAAATATTATCAGAGAGCCAATATTTTATTTCTGAAGGGTTTGAATAGTGCGATATTTCAAAAATGCACATTATGAAAATATGTACTATTAACACTTTTGACATTGATTGTGCGGTACTAAGTGATTCTATTACAATGCTTGCATACCTATTTGAAAGTCGGTGGAATATGTGTGGGATAGTCGGTTATACAGGAAATAAACCTGCGTGTAACATACTTCTTGAGGGGCTTAGCCGTCTAGAATATCGCGGATACGATTCAGCTGGTGTGGCTGTTCAAGATGAAGATTCTACTAATGTGGTCTGCAGGCGAGGCAGAGTGTCAGAACTTCAGGCTTCGCTTAATTCTTTAGATATACAGGGGTTTTGTGGCATTGGACACACCAGATGGGCGACGCATGGTAGACCATCAGAGGCTAATGCGCACCCGCATACTTCATGCGATGGTCGCATATCTATTGTTCATAATGGCATAATTGAAAATTTTGGGGAATTACGCGAGAGTCTTGAAGGTGCGGGGCATCACTTTAGAAGCGATACAGATTCTGAGGTGGTAGCGCATCTTATTGAAGACGCATACAAGAAATCGCTGCAAAGAGAGTATGGCAACAAGTTACTTGCTTTTGTTGATGCTGTTTCAGAGGCTACATCGCACTTGGTCGGTTCTTATGCGCTTGCTGTTATGAATGATGATTTTCCTTCTGCTATTGTGGCTACTAGGAGAGATTCTCCGCTTGTAGTAGGCATGGGTGAAACGGGGGCATATGTTGCATCCGATGTTATAGCCATGCTTGATTCCACGCGCAATATTCAAGTACTTTCAGATTATCAACTAGCTCTGCTTACCCCTAGTTCTATAACGTGTTTTGAACAGGGTAGCGCGGGCTTGAATGAAATTGATGTGCCAATTACTTATATAGATTGGGATATTGATTTGGCGGAAAAAACCGGATATCCCGATTTTATGCTGAAAGAAATTTATGAGCAGCCTAGAGTAATACGCGATACTCTGGCAGGCAGATTGGTAGGCAATAGCGTTTCTATAGATGAACTTACCTTGAGTCCTGAAGAGTTAAATCTGATAGATCGCGTATACGTTATAGCGTGTGGCACCAGTTACCATGCTGGTCTTATAGCAAAAAACTTGATAGAGGGTTGGGCGCGCATTCCATGCGAAGTTGAAGTTGCTAGCGAATTTCGCTACAGAAATCCAATAATCACGCCTACTACACTTGTTGTTGCGGTTTCGCAATCAGGTGAAACAGCTGATACATTGGCTGCTATTCGCGATGCACGAGTGAAAGGTGCTCGTGTTTTTGGCATAACGAATGTTGTGGGCAGCCCTGTGGCGCGCGAGTCTGATGGCGTTATTTACACAAAGGCGAACAAAGAGATAGCTGTTGCGTCTACAAAAAGTTTTCTTGGACAAGTGGTGTCGTTGACGCTTTTGGCTATGCTGTTAGCGCAAACAAGAGGAAAACTAACAAGCGCTCATATTCGTCAGCTTTATAGCGAGTTAGCCGATACTGCTGAAATGGTAGAGCGCATTCTTTCTGACACGACTGATATAGATAAGGCTGCACAAGCTTGTAAAGATGCGACAAGCGCACTATTCATAGGGCGCGGAATGGGTGCTGCTGTAGCTCATGAGGGTGCTTTGAAGCTGAAAGAAATAAGCTATTTACATGCTGAATCGTATGCGGCAGGTGAAATGAAGCACGGACCTATTGCGCTTATTGACGAGGGTTTTCCTGTAATAGCCATAGCAACGAATTCTCCTACATACGATAAAGTTTTGTCGAATTTGCAGGAGAGCCGTGCGCGTGGTGCCATGGTGGTGGCAATCGCTACGGAAGGTGACGAGGATATAAAATCTCATGCCGACTACGTAATATATATTCCGCATGTTCGTGATGCATTAAGTCCCATTCTTGCAAGTGTTCCGCTGCAGCTTTTCGCGCGTTCTATTGCTTTATCGCGCGGATGCGATGTAGACCAGCCGCGCAATCTTGCTAAATCTGTGACGGTGGAATAATGGCTAGATCGAAAAAAGTACAAGCTGCTATAGACGATGCAATGTCGATGCATGTTGTAGAAGGTCAGGTTGGATTAGGCGTCGATATAGTGGAGGTTTCCCGCATTCGCGAAATATTGAAGCGCTCTCCGGCGTTTTCGCGAAGAGCTTTTTCGCAAGAAGAGCAAAACTACTGTAATGCTACAGCCGATCCGGCGCTACACTACGCTACTCGATTTGCTGCTAAGGAAGCTGTAGTGAAAGCTCTTGGCACGGGTTTTGCTGAAGGTATTGGAGTTCGCGATATTGAGGTTAGAAGATCCAAAAACGGAAGACCATTTGCGGTGCTTACAGGAAACGCCAAGCGAAAAGCAGTTGATATGGGTGTTAGGGAAATTCCGATATCTTTGTCGCATACAGCAACCGATGCTATTGCTTGCGCTATAGCAATAACCGAGGCTTCCATACGTGCCGGCGAGAAGCGAGTTGATATGACAGAAGAACTTTCGCGTCAGTTTAAGGAAGCGCGGGGCATGCTAGATGAAATTCCTGCACAAAAGTCTGAATGTGTAAATTCGTCAGTGGCTATTCCGGATGCTAAATTTGCTAACTTATAGTATTAGGAATTATGAATGAACGTGCGTATAGAACAATACACAGCTGAAAAGCTTAGTTCGCTTCTTCCTCATCCTAAAGTTGATGCTAATAAGTATTCACGCGGCAAATTAACAATAGTGGGCGGCGCTAGTGTGTATCCCGGTGCTGTATGTTTGTCGTCAGTGGCGGCGCAGCTTATGGGAGCGGGATATGTTGAGGTATTTTGTTCTTCGGAATCGGTGCCAATCGTTCAATCTTGGCGACCCTCAGTTGTAGCTAGGGATTGGGAAACTTTTGATGTGTCAAAATTGAGCGCGTCGCATCATTTTGGCGCTTGCTTAGTGGGACCCGGAATAGATGCAGGCGATGTGTGGCAATTGTCAACTGTGCTTTCCATTGTTGAAAAGGCGCAAGTGCCGCTTATTGTAGATGGAGGGGCGATATCTGCTCTATCCACTGTTGCGGGTATTAAGCTTGTGAGTCAGCGAAACATACACAGCGTTCCTCTTGTGATAACTCCGCATTTAGGCGAGGCAACCTATATGGCAGATGCTGCAGGCATTTGTGTGCCAGACACCGATTCTGGCATGGATAAATACGCTTCGTTTAGTGCCAAGTTATCCGATGCTTTTAATGCTGTTGTTCTGCTGAAAGGCCCTGTTTCTTTCATAGGCTCACCTAGCACGCCAAGCTGTACACCTTTGGTGTTTTGTATGAAGCAAGGTATATCATCTCTTGCGAAAGCGGGCAGCGGTGATGTATTGGCTGGCATGGTAGGATCGCTTCTAGCGCAAGGTTTAGAAGACATAGATGCTTGCGTTTTGGGTGCTACGCTTCACGCGGAAGCCGGCAGGGCAGCTCAGGCAAAATTGGGAGACATTTCGGTATGTGCAGAAGATGTGGCGTTTAATATACCTGACGCTATACTTTGCTGCAGCTAATTCTATTTTCTGCAAGTAGTTTTGTTTCGACTAATGTAGCGTAATTCTCTTAATGAACGCTTTTGCTAAACACTCGATATTTGTAAACGTTGTGTAACGTAGGCTTTTCCTTTATTTGATTAGGTGTCTAATGGTTTAGTCGCGTGTATAATAAGCACAAATGGCTAATTATCAAGACAACCCAAATATTAACGGCGATCCGGATAGCATTACGCTGCGCGAGTTGGAGCCAATGAACTCCAACCCTTATGTGCACTTATCTTTAGACATGCTAACAGGATCTCCTTCTGCTGCCGAAAAAGAACAGCGCAAGCGTCAGCATGAAGCTGAACGCCGTGCGGAAATTGAGCGTCAGAAGAAAACAAAAAAACACAAGCCGCAAGAAGTGCGACAGAAGCCTGCCGAACCTTCGTTGCACGTCATAATTGAAAAAGCAATCCCTGAGGTTTCCGAAGACGATTTCTTTGATGATTACGATTATGAGCAGGATTACAATCAAGACTACGATCAGCAGCCAGTGCGTGCAGCTGCTCACGGTCGCGACACGCGGGATCAAACTCGTAGACCTCAGCTGACTCGCGATTATAGGGATACGCAAGATCTTCGCGAAAATCGCCCAGAGCAACGCATTGCCTACGATCGCGTGAATCGCCAAGAGCGTACTTGGAATAAAAGCTACAGTCACAATGTTGGTGCATTAGAGCAATTCGCGTCGAAGTTTCCGTCTATACCTAATAATCTTATGTATGGGGTAGACGAGCCTGAGCCATCTGCGCCGGCTTCAGTCGTGTTGCCAAATGGTGGATGGAATGCTCAAATGCAATCTGCCTATTCACCACATGGCGCATATCCTTCTTCCTATGGTGTAGGACAAGAACCTTATGGTTACGATAATGGATATGTATCTCAACCGGTTTCTGGGCGCGGCGATACTATCCCTGTATCTTCTGAGCCTTCTATATCTGTTGATAGCGCTAACAAAGTTAGTAAGGCTGACGGAGGAAGGCGTACAAATCACTCAGATACATCTAGCGGATTTATAAAGCGTCCTTGGTCTGAATCGGCTTTCAATGCGCATACTGCAATGGCATCGGCTTCTTCTGTTGCATCAGCGCCTGCTGCTTCTGCAACAAAGAAGGCTGTTAACAATCCTCGCGAGGCTATTGGTAGTACCCAGCCGCAGGTAGCTAAGACAGCTTCTGCAGCAAAATCGCCTAGCATAAGTATTCCATCTTCAGCGTTATCTGGCGGGTCTGTATCCGGTGCATCTAGAACAGAAAGCCGACCATTCCCGTCTGCCTCTGCTGCCGATTCATATACTGTTCCTCGGGGTATGGGTTCTTGGAAACGTAGCGCTGCTGCGGTTCCGCGTGATATGCCGAACAATCCTCGTATCAATACGCAGGCAAGTACCGTAAGTATAAAAATGGCACCTACGCCTGCTAATAACAATGCCAGCACAGGAAATCTGAATGCAGGTCGTGAATCTCTTAACAATGTAGATGCCAAGGTGCCTGCGAAGGGGCAAACCTATGATACCTCGCGCATAGATGACTCCATTGGAGACTCGTCTTTGTTTGACGAAGCACCTGTGTCTATTGCCGATGGCATGAAAAAAGCTGATAAAAAGAGAAAACGCAGACGCAGCATCATAATTGCTGTTGTTGCTGTGCTTGTTTTGGCAGCTGCTGTTGTTGCATTCCTAATTTATAGCGGCACTTTAAAGCTTGACGCTATTGTGCCGACAGCGTCATCATCCCAGCAATCTTCTGCGCAAATTTCATCTTCGCAAAATTCTAATGGAGCGGCTTCATCGGGATTAAGTTCGTCGAAGTCTTCTAGCAATGCCGATCAGTCGGGTACAGTTATTTATGAATATACTGCTACCACATCTGATGGAATATCTTACACGGTAAACGACACAGTAACTTTTAACGCAGAAGGAAAGTGTCAAACTACAAAAATGGTACTTGGTTTTCCCGACGAAGCATCATGCAGCGATTTTCTTAGTAACTTACAGCGCGATTATGGTAGCGCCTATAGCCTTGATAGCCAGAATGGCGCCAATGCTACAGTTACTATTGATATTAGTTCGCTTAAATTCGATCGCGAGGAATACGAAGATGCTTTGCGCTATAGCGTTGAAGATCTTACCGTGCTTAAGAAATAAGCTATTGATTATGCTTGCTGTATAATCTTGCAAATATGCTTAAAAGTAATTAACGGAGGGAAGATGGCAACAATATCTACAGCCGATTTTAGAAACGGCATGTGCATTATTTTCAACGGAAAGATGTACACCATAGTAGAATTTCAACATGTAAAGCCCGGTAAAGGCTCTGCATTTGTTCGTACAAAGTTGAAAGATATCAAATCGGGGCGCGTCATAGATAATACGTTCAACGCTGGCGTTAAATTGGAAAATGTGCGCCTAGAAACAAAGAAACTTCAGTATCTTTATAACGATGGTACCGATTATCATTTTATGGATAATGATACTTATGAGCAAATGAGCATGCCTGCCACCGATGTGGGAGATGCGGCTAAATGGCTGAAAGAAAATGACGAAGCATCGCTTTTGTATGCGGGCGACGAACTGATTTCTGTTGAGCCTCCTATGTTTGTTGAACTTGAAGTTACGCATACAGAGCCGGGTTTTAAGGGCGATACTGCAACGAATACCACAAAACCTGCAACACTGGAAACTGGTATAGAACTTCAGGTTCCCACGTTCATCGAAATAGGCGATGTGCTGCAAATAGATACACGTGATGGGCGTTTCATAAAGCGTGTTTAATGCCCAATTTGTTATGTATTAAAATCGATAAGACCCGACATTGCTCGGGTCTTATGTTTATTTAGGCGTTATTCGGTGCGCCGCTCTGTTTTTCTGGCTGATGTAGGCTACGGGTCTTGTCTTTGCACTATAATATGAAGTTCGAACTTTGACTTTGTAGAAGGAGGTGCGCAACTTGGCCAGATTACAGATCATGGACACCACGATCCGCGACGGCCAGCAGAGCCTCTGGGCTACGCGCATGCAGTTAGGTGATATGCTACCCATTCTTCCCAAGATGGATAAGGTGGGCTATTGGGCCATCGAAGCTTGGGGCGGCGCCACTTTCGATACATGCTTGCGCTTCTTAGATGAAAACCCATGGGAGCGTCTGCGCTCAATTAAGGCCAACACACCCAATACTCCGCTTTCAATGCTTTCTCGCGGTCAGAATTTGGTCGGATATAAGCATTATTCACGTGATATCGTTTTTCATTTCATACAATGCGCTCACAGAAATGGCGTTGAAGTATTTCGCGTGTTTGATGCGTTGAACGATATACGCAATGTGGTTGATAATGCTGAAGCTATAAAAGAGTGCGGTGCGCATTTTGAAGGCGCGATAAGCTATACAATTAGCCCAGTACACACGCTTGATAGCTTTTTGGAATACGGCCAGCAGCTAAAAGAGCTTGGAGCCGATTCTATTGCCATCAAAGATATGGCTGGTATGCTTACGCCGTATCGCACCGAGCGCATGGTGAAAGCATTTAATGCCGAAATCGGACTGCCGGTGCACATTCATTGTCACTATGTAGGCGGTATGGCTCCAGCGAATATCATTAAAGCGGCAGAGGCTGGTGCGGCTATAGCCGATACAGCTCATGCTCCACTTGCTTTTGGTAATAGTCACCCTGCGGTTGAAATGATTGTAGCCGCTTTCCAAGAGAGCCGCTACGACACTGGGCTAGACCTAGGGCTACTTTTTGAGATATCTGAGTATTGGGAAGAAATTCGCAAACGTAATCACTACAAGCGCGGTGTTTCTTCGCTTACGCATATGAAGGTATATAGCCATCAAGTTCCCGGCGGCATGATGAGTAACCTTATGAGCCAGCTAGAGGTGCAAAAAGCCACTGAGCGCCTGCCGGAAGTTATGGCTGAGATTCCAAAAGTACGCGCTGAAGTGGGTTATCCGCCTTTGGTAACGCCGCTTTCTCAAATAGTTGGCACACAAGCTGTTTTTAACGTGCTTACCGGTAAGCGCTGGTCGGTTGTTTCAAAGGAAATGAAAGACTACATTTGTGGTTACTATGGCAAGGCGCCGGGTCGTATGGATCAAAGTATCGTGTCAAAGGTTGCAGGCAGCGCCGACATGCTTGATCCAGATGTTGCACCGGGCAGTTTGGTTACTACAACATATGATCAAGTAGCAGAAGAAATAGGGGATTTAGCTCATAGCGAAGAAGATGTGCTTATGTATGCTCTTTTCCCGAACGAAGCACGTACTTATTTAAGCAAGCATCGTACATCTGAGAAAGTTGATTTCTTGCTAGAGCAGGAATCTAGCGGTACCAAGGAGGACGATTACGTGGACATAAATCAAATTCGCGAACTGGTAAAAGTTGCCGAAGAAAGCGGAGTTGGCGAAATAGTTGTTGAAGAAGAAGGTGTGCGTATTGCAGTACGTATGCCCGGTGAGGGTGGCGCGTCTGTTCCGGTGGCGGCTCCTGTGTTGGCAACTCCTACAGTTGCTGCTGCGCCCGAGGCACCTGCACAGACAAAAGCAGCAGAACAGCAGCGTCCTTCTACGTGGTATGCGGTTAGTGCTCCTATGGTGGGAACGTATTATGAAGCTCCAGCTCCGGGGGAACCGCCGTTTGTAAAAGTGGGCGATGAAGTGGCTGCTGGTGAAACGCTTTGTATTGTAGAGGCAATGAAGCTAATGAATGAAATTACTGCCGAAGAGATGGGTACTGTACGCGAAGTTTGTTTGGATGATGCTACTCCTGTCGAATTTGGCACTGTTCTATTTTATATAGAGCCACATGAAGTTATGACAGCTGTTCCGGAGCAGGCATAAATGTTTGAGAAGATTCTTATAGCTAATCGCGGTGAAGTGGCTTTGCGCGTAATGCGTGCCGCGAAAGAACTCGGTGTGAAGACTGTAGCAGTTTACTCTACTGAAGATGCTGACACGCTTCCAGTTAGATATGCTGATGAAGCAGTATGCGTGGGTCCGGCTCCTGCCAATCAGAGTTATCTGGTCATTTCCAACATTATTGCTGCAGCTAAAAACACTGGGGCGCAGGCAATACATCCCGGCTATGGTTTTCTAGCTGAAAATGCCGATTTTGCACGGGCATGTGTTGATAATGAATTGGTATTTATTGGACCATCTGCAGAATGTATAGAGCGCATGGGCGATAAGGCTACAGCCAGAGAAACCATGATGATGTGTGGTGTGCCAACGGTGCCCGGCTCTGAAGGTGTTTGCGACAGCGTGGAAGAGGCAAAGCGCTTTGCTGATAGCGTTGGCTATCCAGTGCTTATAAAAGCTACAGCTGGTGGTGGTGGCAAAGGTATGCGGGAAGTACACGATCCGGCTGATTTAGAAGCGCAGTATAAGGCTGCACGTACTGAGGCGGGCGCGGCGTTTGGCAACGACGGTGTTTATCTTGAGAAGTTGGTTTTGAATCCGAGGCATGTAGAAATACAGGTTTTGGCTGACAACTATGGCAACAATATTGCTTTGTGTGAACGCGACTGCTCTATCCAGCGCCGGCATCAAAAGCTTGTGGAAGAAGCTCCGTCTCCGGCTTTAACAGAAGAAATACGTAGAGCGATGGGTGTTGCTGCGGTAAAAGCAATGCGTGCGGTGGATTATCGCAATGCTGGCACGATAGAGTTTTTGCTGGACGAACGCGGCGAATTCTATTTCATGGAGATGAATACGCGCGTACAGGTTGAACACCCTGTTACTGAAATGATTACTGGTGCTGACATCATTAAAGAACAGATTCGTATTGCAGCAGGTGAGCCTATTAGCTGTGCAGAACGCGCTCCGTTTTCGCCTATTGGGCATGCTATAGAGATGCGCATAAATGCAGAAGATCCCGACCATAGCTTCCGTCCGAACCCGGGAACTATAACGAAGTTCGCCATACCCGGTGGTCCGGGTGTACGGGTTGAGACATATGTTGGCGAGGGGTCGCGAATATCGCCTTACTATGATTCTATGGTCGCGAAGCTGATTGTACATGGTCAAGATAGGTCTGAAGCTATAGCTCGCGCTAAGCGCGCTTTGGATGAATTCCAGATAGAAGGAATAGCTACCACTATTCCATTCCATAAGCGGGTTATGGATAATGCCACATTTATTTCTGGTGGCGCGACTACGTCGTTCATACCTACCGAAATGGGGGATTTACTATGACTGAAAGGCTGAACTCCAACGGGATGACAATAGCACCGGGTGTCGTTGACACTATTATTGCTATTGCTGTTGAAGAAGTTGATGGGGTAGCGTCGCTTGGACAAAATGGCGGTTCGTCTTTGCGCTCGGCTATGTTTGGCAAGCAAATGCATTCGGGCATAGAAACGCAAATACTTGAAGACGGCAAGCTAAATATAACGCTTCATTTAGATGTTAAATATGGTTATGTGTTGCCAGATTTAGCCGCTAAAGTGCGTCAGTCGGTTAGCGATGCGTTGTCGATGCAAGTGGGTGCCGAGGCAGCTAACATAGATATATATGTGGACGGCATCTCGTTCGATCAGCAATAGATTATGGCGCGACAACATGAAAGAACCCTTTCGCGTAAGGGTGCGCTTCAGGTACTTTATACTGGAGTAATCAGGGATAAGTTGGCATCTCAGCTTCTTGCAGATGGAGATATCCTATGCTTAGAGCGCCCGTTATCCGATTATTCGGTTATGCTCGTACAAGGCGTGGAAGAACATATAAAAGAGATAGATGGAAGACTAGCTAGCATTTCAGAAAACTGGTCAGTTGAGCGCATGCCTATTATGGATAGGAATATCTTGCGGCTTGCAATGTATGAAATGCTGTATGTTGATGATGTGCCTACATCGGTTTCTATAAATGAAGCTGTAGAGCTTGCAAAAGAATTTGGCGGCGAAGACGATAGTCCGCGATTTGTGAATGGAATGTTAGGGCGTATTGCTCGTCAGATGGAAGCTGAAAACGAAAAGGCGGATGCGGAGGTGCATGATGCCTGAAGATGCTGGTTCGTTTTCATCTGTAAAGGAGCGATTAAACGAGATAGTTGACGAAATTTCAAGTGAAGACATTTCGTTGGATGATGCATTAACGTTGTATGAGGAAGCTGTGAAACTTGGATTGGCTGCATGCGATTTAAGCGAAGCTGATTTAAGTGAAGTGGAGAACACTGATGAGGCTCTAAATGATGCAGTTTCACCAGAGCCTGTCCGTGAGCCTGTAACAGATGATGTTCCCTACACTGGAGTAGAACTTGGCTGAACAGCGCATACTTGATTGTATTAAAACTCCAGCCGATCTTCATTTGCTCACCGAAAGTGAGCTAGGTATTTTAGCCGACGAAATTCGTCAGCAGATAATTGATACCACATCGAAGACCGGTGGTCATGTTGCGTCGTCGTTAGGCGCGGTAGAAATAATACTGGCATGCCATAGCTTGCTTGACGAGCCGAATGATAAGCTTATTTTTGATGTAGGTCATCAATCGTATGCTCATAAACTTGTAACGGGTCGGCTTGATAAGTTCGATACGCTTCGAACTTATCATGGCTTGTCAGGATTCCCGCGTCCAAGCGAGAGCCCTTACGATGCGCATCCATCAGGTCATGCGTCTGATTCTCTTTCTGTAGCTTCGGGTTTTGCGAAAGCGAAACTGATGCGCAAAACAGATGAAAAAATTGTGGCAATAATAGGAGATGCGTCGCTTGCGGGCGGTATGGCTTTTGAGGCGCTAAATTATATTGGCACAGAGCAGTTGCCTATGGTAATCATCCTAAACGATAATGAAATGTCTATTTCGCGCAACGTGGGTGCCTTAATGAAGCATTTCGGTAATATTCGCGCCAATAATGCATACCGCAATACACGCGAAATTATGCAGGAAAAGCTTGAATCGGGCGGTTGGTTTAGTAATGCGTTTGCGGAATTTGGTAAGCGCACAAAAGATTCAATGAAGCATATGTTTCTGCCTGAATCTATGATTTATGAACAGCTAGGTATAGTTTGCACACCGCCTTTAGATGGGCACAACATTCACGAATTGCGTGCCATGCTAAAGCTGGTATTAGAGACGGACGGTCCTGTACTGATGCACGTCGTAACCAAGAAAGGCGCAGGTTACGAACCGGCTATGGCAGATCCAGAACGATTCCACGGGGTAGGACCATACGATCCGAAGACTGGTAAGAGTGTTGCTTCTACTGCATCGGGTATTAGTTATACTCAGGCTTTTGGCGATGCTTTGGTGCAAGAAGCTAAATGTGATAACCGCGTGGTAGCTATAACTGCAGCTATGGAAGGCGGTACTGGTCTTAAAGAATTTCACCGCGAATTTCCTGATAGATTTATAGATGTAGGCATTGCTGAAGAGCAGGCAATTGGCATGGCAAGTGGTATGGCTGCTGCGGGAATGAAACCGGTTGTTGCAGTCTATTCAACATTTATGCAGCGCGCTATAGACCAGATGATAGTAGATGTAGCACTTCCCGAATTGGATGTTGTTTTTGCGCTTGATCGCGCGGGTGTAGTCGGAAGCGATGGACCTACGCATCATGGGGTTTTTGATATTGTGTATGCGCGCATGGTGCCAAATATGCGCGTGCTTGTTCCGTCTGGTGCAAATGAATTGGCTAGTGCTGTGCATACGGCGCTGGCGATAGGTGGACCTGTTGCAATTCGTTATCCACGGGGAAAAGATGCGTCTTGTACCAAGCCCGATAAGCCAGAATTGTTGGATGTAGGCAAAGCTATTGTGCGTCGTGAGGGTAGCGATATAGCAATACTTGCATTTGGACGTATGGTGGAAGTGGGAATTTCGGCAGCAGATTTACTTGAGAAGGCGGGTATATCTGCGCGAGTTGTTGATATGCGTTGGGCGAAGCCGCTTGATGCAGACGCAATAGCTAAGGCAGCTAAAACTAAACTGATAGTAACAATTGAAGAGGGTGTTATAAACGGCGGCGCAGGTGAAGCTGTTTTAGATGAGCTTTCTGCATTAGAGTTGTACGCGCCTGCGCTTGTAATGGGCATTCCTGATAGTTTCGTTATGCAGGGCAATGCAGAATTGTTGCTGTCAGAAATTGGTTTAGATGCTGAAGGTGTGTCTTCTGCTATAAAGGCAAAGCTGGCACGTCTGTAGCGGCTCTTGAATTTTCAGAACCAAATATAAGGCAATGCGAATACCGATAGGGTAATAACCTTAACGGTTTCAGAGCGGCGAGGTTCGTATCTAGCCTTTTTACACAGAGCAAATTATTTTATGCTGTGACTTTATACAGGCGAGCTTTGCGAAATGTTGTAGGGTTTTGCGACAGGTTCTTATGCTGGGTTAGCTAACTTGGCGTGGGTAGTCAGATGATACCTAATGATGCAATGATTCAGCGAGGTATAATACTTTTCAGGTGTATTACAGTAGTCAATAGCTTTTAGGAACAAAAAAAAATGGCAGAAGAAGAAAAACTAACCGAGTTAAAAGCGGGGCAAATACTCAATACTGTTTATCAAAAGGCTTTGGATGGCATTCCGAAGGTAAGCCGTTCGGTTGATGAGCTTGCCGACGATTATCTTAGCAAGCATGTATCACCGGAAACAGCAGCAAAAGCGCTTGTTAAAAATCAAGTGACGAAGTGTGGTACATCTGGATTTATTACTGGTTTGGGTGGACTAATTACGATACCCGTTGCGATACCGGCGAACATAAGTAGCGTTATGTATGTCCAGCTCCGTATGATTGCGGCTATTGCAAAGATAGGCGGATATGACATCTATTCAGATCAGATACAGACAATGATCTATATGTGTTTGACTGGTGCTGCTATTACCGATGTTGTTAAGGAAGCTGGGATTAAAGTTGGCGAGAAGACCCTTGAAGCAGCAATTAAGAAAATTCCCGGCGAAGCGTTGGTAAAGATTAACCAAAAGATCGGTTTCAGGTTCATAACGAAATTTGGTGAAAAGGGTATTATCAACCTTGGTAAGCTTGTGCCGCTGGTTGGTGGCGTAATAGGCGGCGGTATGGATGTTGCAACAACCATAGTTATAGGGCGCAATGCGATAAAGATGTTCATTGACAATGAGACGCCACTTGGAGATTTGCCAAGTGAAGATGATGTTACTAGGTTGGAAGAAATAGACATAGCAGATGACAGCGGTTTAATTTGAGGAACGACTTTTGGTTAACGTAACTAGGATTCTACAGGACAGATGTAGGATCGCAGCCTCATGCCTTGCTGCCAAAATTGATATCGAACGAGGTCGTCGTTTTGGGTATATCAGCGGAATAACTCGTTATGCGTGCCTGTTCGTTCCAAGTATGCAACGCCATTGTCCACTATCCATATAAGCAGCCAGTCGCCGGCATTGCATACGTGACATTCACGATGCCCTTTCCATAAGCC